>NZ_JBQSYH010000018.1:0-135347 GCF_052379125.1 Halomonas sp. AOP13-D3-9
AGAGCAACGCCTGATCGTTAAACGTTATCTCTGGCGTGAGGCCCCGCATGGCCAGTTCGCCTAACGCCTCGCGCCTCGCCAAAGGGATAACGATACGAGTTGCCAAGTCGGTCAGGAGGGCGCTTTGAATGTCTATCAGGTAAGGATAGTGCGTTTTGCTGGTTTTACTTGGGTTAGGGTAAACGTCGAATTGTGCCATCAAAAATCCCGGAATTCGTCGCCAAAGCATCCATGTTGCTCAACGAATTCGTTATAGTTCTTGATCGCACTGCGGTTTTCTTCGACCCATTGAGCGGCCTCCCGTTTCGCAAGCTCTTCCTTCAGCGCCCGCTCAAGGGTGGCAGAAAGGTTAATGTTCAGAGCGCGGCTCTTGTTGAGTAGGTCACTGTTCACAGACAGATTTGCTGCCTTTCGGGGTGCGGCTGTGTCGTAAAGTTCTGGCATTTTTTCCCTCCACAGAGTTGTGACCAATATCATTATAGGTTATGCGCACTAGAGTGCGCATTCAGTTTCCGGTGAGTAAAGCGTTATACAACCCAATAGGAGAATTCATGAAGGCGTTCAGAATATGTACGTTGATTAGTGCCGTCATACTGTTGGCTGCGTGCTCCGACAATTCATCCTCTCAGTCCGCTGAAAAAGGAGAATTAATCCCAAGAAGCACTTCGGAAAAGGCCAGCTATTATCTCATCACTACTGAATCTAATGGGGAGCATCTGCGGACGGTGCATAGTCGGGTAAGCTCCGCTAGCCATGGGTACTCAGTGACTCGCATCGACTGTGATAACAGGCGCTATCAGGACTTAGGTTTCGGTGAAGGCAACCAATCAAATATCAAAATGTACGACAATGTCCAGTGGACTGAGCTTGTACCGGGTTCAAGCAAGGCTGATTTGGCTGCTTTCGTCTGCAATCGCGCACGGGATGATCATGCCTAACCAAGCACACCAATATGCCACAGCAAGCGGTGGCAGGACGCCCGCAAGCCGGCACCTTTGTGTGCGGCGTTATGGGTAAGGAGGTAAAAGTGGAATTTATCCACCTAAAAGGGACGGATGAACTGTATAAAGAAGCATTAGATTTAAGGTATGACCTGTTTTTTCGTGCCTCTGGCCTTCCACGAGAAGTACTGTTTGATGCACTCGAAAATGATAGTCTTCATGTCGCTTTGATACATGACGGCTCGCTATGCGCATATGGTCGATTAAGCGAAGAAAGTTCAAGAATATTTAAGATATCTCAGATGGTTGTTCGCCCCGATATGCAAGGGCAGGGCTTGGGTACTAGTGTTCTTACGAAGCTCACAAATATAGCTCTCGAAAAGGGGGCTCAAAAGATATATCTAAATGCTAGGCTGCACGCCGTTAAAATGTATGAAAAATTAGGTTTTAAAACATCAGGAGTTTCCTATGTAGCCAAGGGTACGGGAGTTCCTCATGTTAAGATGGTCAAGTGCGTTTAAATAGCCCATTGAAATTTTTTAAAACGGCTGTCTTTAGCTGCTTTAAAGAGGAATAATTGCAATGAGCAATAGTATTGAAAATTCAGCCCAGTTGGCTGAGGCCAATCAAAAAATTGTTTCAGAAGGTCAGGTTCTTCCTGCTGTTCAGCTCAAAGACGGTAGCAAGGTACAGACAGGCACGGTTGCAACCATGCTCCACAACATTAAGCTTTACAACTCAGGCGAGCGCGGGCAAGTAGAGAAAGAGCTTGAGTTGGCGGTGCCGACACTGGTCAAAGTAGGGCTATTTGAGCTATTCGCTCCTGATGATTGGATAAACGGCTCCAATACTGGTCGTCGCTTCGTGGGTGAGCTTGCAAAAAGCTACTTGGAGGGAATAAGAGGCTAAAGCAATGTACGCAACAAGAGTGGAATTAAAGCGTTACATGGAGATAAGACGTTGAACCATAGTGAACACTCGTCTTTTCGAGAAAAACTCATTGAGCATCTTTTCATTGGTGAATTGCTGAAGCTTTCCTGGAAGGAATTTGGCTGCACGCTAGAGGTGGCGAGTCCAGAAGTTGATAACGCTGGCTACGATCTAATAGCGGAAGATAATGGGGTCGTGAGGCATATACAGCTTAAAGCTTCATACGTTGGCGGCAAAACAGCCAACCAGAAAGTTCATACGAGGCTTTCTGAAAAGCCTTCTGGGTGTGTTATCTGGATTTATTTCAACGAAGATACCCTGGAGCTGGGGCCATTCCTCTTCTTTGGCTCTCTTCCGGGCGAGAAATTGCCTAGCCTTGACGGGCTTAAGGTTGCAAAGCATACCAAGGGTGACCAGGGCGGATTTAAAGCCGAACGCCCTAATGTAAGGGTTTTGCCAAAAGGTTGGTTTAAAAATTTTAGTTCTATCGATGAGGTCTATGAGGCCTTATTTGGGGCACCATTTAACTGCCTGCACACGACACGCGTGTGATGCGGCGCTAGGCGGAAACTCAATTCCAATGGATGCAGAGCGTAAGCTCATAGGGGAGCTTGAATTTTGGTTGGTGGGGTCACTTCAACTCCGGCGAACTGCAACAGGTAAGCTAGAAGAGTATACCCACCATTTCGATTCGTCTGTACGAACCAACGCCTATGCTGAAGGCCCATTCTGTTCATTTTCTTTGCCGCATGCGCCACGGGCAGAAGGAGTCTATGCAATCGAAGTAGCCGGTGAGTTGAGGTACATAGGCGAATGCAGGAGTCTAGCGAGCCGATTCAGCGCTACCGGTTACGGGCAGATTGCTCCAAGAAACTGTCATAGCGATGGTCAGAGCACGAATTGCAAACTGAACGCGCATATCCTTGCTGCGGCTAAAGATGGTAAATCTACCACAGTGTGGTTCCACCCAACCTCAGAATACAAGACGGTGGAGAGAAATCTAATTCTGGATATTGCACCTCCGTGGAACGGACGAAAGCCACGAGAACCCAGTGTCGCCATACGTTCACGGCGAAAGGGTCTGACGCAACCTCCAGCTAACCATACCGAGGAGCGTCCCCCGACCGCAGCTGATTTTAGTGCGGTAATAGAAGGGTTGCTGCAGAATGCTTCAGCAGAAGGCAAAGCGGCAGTTTCAATCGAGGCGGGTGAGCTGCATCGACTAGTTGGAGGCTACCCAAAACCGCACAATCGCATGCCTATGTGTTGCGCGGCAATGCGCGCATCAATGAAGGATAATGATCGGTTTATACATCAGCCGCCAAAAGGCAATGGGGCGAGTCTCAAGATCGAATACCGATTTCCTCGATAGCGGTCGGACATAGTTGGCGGCCTAACAAGACCAAGCATAGCAAGAGCTTTTACGCTACGGTTTCGCATCTATTCCAATCCCGCGCGTACTTTAGGCGCTATGCATCAAAGGCGGCGTTCACATCCATGCTCTTGTGTAATATGCGTACTATTCTTATTTTATGGCTTTCCGTTTGTTGGTAAAAAATAACATGGCTGCCTTGCGGAAATTTTCGGTAATTCTGACGAACTTCGTCACATGACTTTCCAATATCAGGGGTTTCTGCCAATAACCAGAATGAGTCATCAAATTGTGTTAAGTAAACGTTCCGCTGCTCCTTACCCCAGCGGCGCTGTGTAAACAAAGCAATGTCTCTTAAATCCGTTTTGGCAGCCAGAGTAAGAGTGAATGGCTTCATCAGATACTTTTTTCACTATCCAGCTCATTGATAAAGCTATTGAGGTCATAGTCAGCGTCACCGCTTTGCTCACCCTCGATAAGCAGTTGTCTGAGTGTATGTAGTTTGGTTTCCTGGTTTTCGAGAAGGCGTAGGGCGGAACGAATAACCTCGCTCGCAGAGCCGTATCGACCGCTTTGTACTTGAGTGGTAACAAAGCTTTCAAAGTGGTCGCCTAGTGTGATGCTTGTATTTTTAGCCATGCCGTAAGTCTCCACTAGTACCAGAATATACCTGATTATGGTATAGGGCTGGTTGGTAGGCAAGGTGCATAGACAGCAGGAAAACCGGCTGCCAAATAAAAAAGCCACTAACGAGTAGTGGCTAATATTGATTGCTGAGAAATTGATCAGCGTTTGCTTAGTGCGGGAGAAGGGTGAGCGACAGCAATTAGCCGCTCACCTCCTAAGCGCTGACACTAGGCACTGACCTATTCGGCGGTTGCCAGCAGGCTGGCGTTGCCACCCGCTGCGGTGGTGTCGATACATAGGTGGCGTTCCACCACATAACGATCCGGCGAGATGGTCTGGGTTTCGAGCGGTATGATGGCGCCGTCGCGCTTGGCCAGCGCAATGCGCAGTTCACGTGTCCAGTCGCTGTTGCCAGCGGCGGCGACCGCGGCAATGCCTTTGACCTCGCTCACTGTCTCAGCCGAGACGTTTCCATCAAGCCCGGCCACCGGTACTCCGGCATCGATCAATGGCTTCAAGGCCTGTTCGGCGCCGGGGGCGACCACGATGGCCGCACAGCCCGTGCCTAGGGCCTGGGCTGCTTGCGCAATGGCGATATCCAGGGTTGGCCCTAAGCACAACACCACACCCTTGGGGTACATCGCCAGGCGGTTGCTTTCGCCGGTTGGCCCCGGCAGTGTCTGCGGGGTCATATCCAGCGCTGCCGTCTCATTGAGCGCCTTGCGGATAACGCCGCCTTTGCCCGAGAGCGCCTTGCGCAGTACCTCGATGCGATTGGGGCGTACCGCCCAGTTGCGCGCATCCAGTTCATCAAGAGTTGGCTGGAGATCGCTAAGTGATACGGCTTTTCCTTCTGGCGCCTCAACGTGTTCAGCCTCCGCAGTGCGGCGGAAACGATTGACGTAGAGCGGGCCACCGGCCTTGGGTCCGGTGCCCGAAAGCCCCTCGCCGCCGAACGGCTGTGAGCCAACGATGGCGCCGATCTGGTTACGGTTGACGTAGACGTTGCCGACATGGATGCGCTCAACGATCTGCTGCACGCGGTCGTCTATGCGGGTATGGAGGCCGAAGGTCAGCCCGTAGCCCTTGCCATTGATGTCGTCGACCACCTTGTCGATATCCCGCGCCTTGAAGGTGGCGACGTGAAGTACCGGACCGAAAATTTCACGTTCGAGATCCTCGATGCCGCCAACGTCGATCACCGCTGGGGTGACAAAGGTGCCGGTCTCCGGTGCGGCCAGCTTCTTCAGCACTTTGCCTGCTTTCTCTTGTGCTGCCACATAGTCGCTGATTTCGGTCTGGGCATCGGTGTCGATCACCGGCGAGACGTCGGTATCGGTGTTCCAGGGATCGCCAATGGTGAGTGCGTCCATGGCGCCGTAGAGCATGTTGAGCAAGCGGTCTCGCGCCTCTTCCTGGACATACAGCATGCGCAGCGCGGAACAGCGCTGGCCAGCCGACTGGAAGGAGGAGATCAGGATATCGCGCACTGCCTGCTCGGTCAGTGCCGTGGAGTCCACGATCATGGAGTTGAGACCACCGGTTTCGGCGATCAGCACGGCATCAGGCCCAGCGTTATCGGCCAGCGCTTTGTGGATGATCTGGGCCACCGGGGTGGAACCGGTGAAACAGACACCTGCGATGCGTGGGTCGCTGGTTAGCGGGCCGCCTACCGTTGGGCCGTCGCCAGGCAGTAACTGTAGCGCCGCTTCCGGCAAACCGGCTTCGCGCATGAGTTCGACGGCGCGGGCGGCGATCAGGGGCGTCTGCTCGGCGGGCTTGGCGAGTACCGCGTTGCCAGCTACCAAGGCGGCAGCGATCTGGCCGGTGGTGATGGCCAGGGGGAAGTTCCACGGGCTGATGCAGACGAAGATGCCGCGGGCGCTGCCGGGCTCTTCCGCTTCCAGCCGCTCGCCCTCGTTGGCGTAATAACGCAGGAAATCCACCGCTTCGCGCACTTCGGCTATGCCATCGAACATCATCTTGCCCGCTTCGCGGGTGGTGATTACGGTCAGCTCGGCGATGTGTTCCTCGTAGAGATCGGCGGTGCGGCGCAGTACCGCGGCGCGCTCGGCCGCTGGGCGTGCAGACCACTCTTTAAAACCTTGTTCGGCGGCGTCAAGGGCAGTGGCGACCTCTTCCGGGGTGGCTTCATGCACCTTGCCGATCACTCGTGTGCCATCAGCGGGGGAGACGGCATCACGCGCCGGGCCCTTAGGTGCGGGGTTGCCCACCAGCATGGGGCCTGCAGTCCAGGTGGCGTTGGCAAATTTTTCACGCGCATTGAGCAGCGGCAAAATCGAAGCGGGTTCGTTGATGCGGTAGCCCTTGGAGTTTTTGCGTTCGGGCTCGAACAGCTCACTGGGCTGGCGGATCAACGGGCTTGAGACGTCGCTGCCGAGCTGCTTAAAGCCTTCAATGGGATCCTTTGAAACGTCGCTTGGCGGAATTGAACTGTCCACCACTTGGTTGACGAACGATGAGTTGGCGCCGTTCTCCAGCAGGCGGCGTACTAGATAGGCTAGCAGGTCGCGGTGCGCGCCGACCGGGGCGTAAATGCGGCAGTGGGTGCCTTCCGACTCTTTAACGATGTGGTGCAGCGATTCGCCCATGCCGTGCAGGCGCTGGAACTCGTAGCTGTCCTTGTCATCGCCCGCCATCTCCACTACCGCAGCACAGGTGTGGGCATTGTGGGTGGCGAACTGCGGATAGATGCGATCGCGCCGGTCGAGCAGCATCTGGGCGCAGGCCATGTAGCTGACATCGGTGTTGACCTTGCGGGTGAAGACCGGGAAGGTCTTGACGCCCATCTCCTGGGAAAGCTTGATCTCGGTATCCCAGTAGGCGCCTTTCACCAGGCGTACCATAATTTTGCGGTCAAAGCGCTCGGCGAGTTCGTAGAGCGTCTCGATCATCGGCGCAGCGCGGCGACCGTAAGCCTGCACGACCACCCCGAAGCCGTCCCATCCATCTAGGCTGGGGTCGGCCATCAGGGCCTCGATCACGTCGAGGGAGAGATCCAACCGATCCTGCTCTTCGGCGTCGATATTGAAACCGATATTGGCCTTGGCTGCCTGCTGCACCAACTCTTTGGCTCGGGGCAATAGCTCTGCCATCACCGTGTCGCGGTGGGTGTATTCATAGCGCGGGTGTAGCGCCGAGAGCTTTACCGAGATGCCGGGGCTGCCGCGCACATCACCTTTGGCCTGCTCGGCGATGGCGGTGATCGCCTTGGCATAAGCCTCGTGATAGCGGACGGCATCTTCGTCGGTCCGCGCCGCTTCGCCCAGCATATCGTAGGAGTAGGTGTAGCCCTGTTTCTCGAGCTCGCGGGCATTCTTCATGCCCTCTTCGATGGTCTGGCCGAGCACGAACTGGCGGCCAAGAATCTTCATCGACTGGCCAACCGCCTTACGTACTACCGGCTCGCCCATACGGCGAACCAGGCCGCGTAGTGCCCGCGTTGGGCCCTTGGGGTCTTCTTCCAGCACCTTGCCGGTTAGCAGCAGTGCCCAGGTCGAGGCATTGACCATCGACGATGAAGACTTACCCAGGTGGGCGCCCCAGTCGGAGGGCTCAATCTTATCGTGGATCAGGTCGTCGATGGTTTCTGCATCGGGCACACGCAGCAGCGCTTCTGCCAGACACATCAAGCCAACGCCTTCGGTGGTCGAGAGCCCGTACTCGGCTAGGAACGCCTCCATCATTGAAGGCGATCTTTCCTTACGCACACGCGCTACGTAGTTGGCGCCCACGGCGGCGACCTTCTTGCGGTCATCCTCCGACAGCTTGATACGCTCGACCAGCCCGTGCAGCACATCTGCCTCGTTGGCGTCGTAGTTGGTGCGAATGCGTGAGCGTAGATCACTCACGTCGCTATGCAGATGGTCGTTCATACAGGGTCTCTCCTTGCTAGCCGACACTTAGGCGTTGCTGCGTCGGTTAGGGTGTAGTCATACTTTTTGCAGTCAACACAAAATAACTAACCTAAAGAGGGCTCCCGCGGGAGCCCTCTTGATACGCTCAATGTGGCTGAGCGCTTACTTGCGTTCGATATGCTGATATTCACCGGCATCGTCAGTCGCATTGCTGACGACGATGATGGCGATGAAGGACGCGATGAAGCCAGGAATAATCTCATAAATGCCTGGGCCACCCATAAAGGAGCCGTTCCAGCCTAGTGAGATCCAGATCATAACGGTGAGCGCGCCTACCACCATGCCTGCGATAGCCCCATTGCCGTTGGTGCGTGACCACATCAACGACAAGATAATCAACGGGCCAAACGCGGCGCCGAAGCCTGCCCAAGCGTTACTGACCAGCCCCAGAACCTGGGAGTTTTCGTCAGAGGCAATAACCGCTGCCACAATGCCCACCAGTACTACACAGACACGGCCTACGGCGACACACTGCGCTTCCGTTGCGTTCTTGTGCAGGAACAGGCGATAGAAGTCTTCGGTTAGTGACGAAGACGCCACCAGAAGCTGGCTTGAAACGGTGCTCATAACCGCTGCAAGCAGCGCCGCATAGAGGAAGCCGGTAATCAACGGATGGAACAGTAGGTCTGCCAGGATGATAAAGATCGTTTCCGGATCTTGGACATCAATACCGTTGCGGATCGCATAGGCCCGGCCAAAGATGCCCAAAGAAACGGCACCAATCAGCGAGATAAGCATCCAGCCCATGCCAATGTTGCGGGCAATGGGCACATCCTTAAGTGTACGGATCGCCATGAAGCGCACAATGATGTGCGGCTGGCCGAAATAACCCAGGCCCCAGGTCACAGCCGACAGCCACCCGATGAAGGTCAGCCCCGACGTCCAGGAAAGCAGGGTGGGATCGACTTCATTCAGGGTCTGCGTGGCCTGCGATAAACCGCCGCCACCTTCGCCAAACAGCACCACCGCTGGCATGATCACCAGTGCCAGCATCATGATGCAGCCTTGCACGAAGTCCGTCATGCTCACGGCCAGGAAGCCACCGACAACCGTATAAATAAGCACCACGCCCAGAGTGATCATGACGCCCATGGCGTAGTTGCTCATGTCGCCGAAGTTGTAAATGCCAGTAAACGCGCTTTCAAACAGCTTGCCGCCAGCCACTAGGCCTGAGGCGGTATAGACTGCGAAAAAGATCACGATAACGATGGCAGACACTGTGCGCAGTGACATGGAGCGGGTGGGGAAGCGGTTTGCCAGAAAAGCAGGGATGGTGATTGCGTTGCCGTAGTGAACGGTCTGTTCACGTAGACGAGGGGCGACCAGAATCCAGTTGAATAACGCCCCCACGAGCAAACCAATACCGATCCAGGCGGAACCCAGGCCAGATACAAACATTGCCCCAGGCAGGCCCAGCAGCAGCCAGCCGCTCATGTCCGACGCACCGGCCGACAGGGCCGCTACTTTTGGGCTGAGGGTACGACCACCCAGCATGTAATCTTCAGAGGAAGAGGTGGATTTGCGCATCGCATAAATGCCGATGCCAACCATGAGCGCAAAGTACGCTATGAGACTGATCCAAACACCAATAGCCATGTAATTTCTCCAGTTCGTCAGGACGGAATTAGCTCCGACCGGTTAGCGCCGTTACCGTGCAGAATCCGGTAGTGGCCCGCATTATTTTTTTAACTCCGTTTGCTATTACGTTACGAGGCCTAACGAGTGCCTACTAGAGATAGTGTCAGAAAAGTTGATGGCACGTTTATCAGCAATGATCCCACTATTATTTTCGACCATGAGTTAGTTCCCTGTTCAGGAGTTTTGGTTTGTCGTTGATGAGCTACTCACTCATCGCCTAGCGCCAACAGTGACGCGTTCCCGCCTAACGCAGCGGTGTTATTAGTAATCGTTTTTTCAGTCACAAAGCGTTGCAGATAAAGAGCAAATGAGTAACAAGGCGTTTCGCCCAAACCAATAACTGAATGTAGAGTGCCGCCACCTCGAGTGTATGTTGGTTCCGCGGCAAAACGTGTCAATTTCGCGGCAAGAGCAGCAATTATACGACTTTAGTAGAGTTTTTGCTGGCCTGCTAGCGGCCCTAAAGCAGCATTTGACGGGCTCATGGCGACCGGTGGTACATCCGCTTGGCGCAGTTTGCGCGGCGACAATCCGTAGCTGCGGCGAAATGCATGGGAGAGCGCGCTTTGATTGGCAAAGCCGGTTTGAATGGCAATATCGGTGAGGGGAAGACGGCTTTGTAGGACCAGTTGGCGGGCCGCATGCAGACGCTGGCGCTTAACGTACTGCCAGGGCGACAGGCCGGTTTGGGCGCGGAAGCAGTCGGAGAAATGGGCTTCGCTTAAACAGGCGAGCCGGGCTAAATCGGCGACGCGCAGGTCTTCGGCGAGGTGCTGACGAATAAAGCGGTTAATGCGCGTCAAATCCAGGCGCTGCTGGTTGCTGTTGGCGGTGGTGCCTAATCGCGCCTTCAGTGAGCCCAGCAGCGTGGCGGCCAAGCGGTCTTGCTGAAAGGAGTCAGTCGAGGTATCAAACCCTTGAGCAAGTTCGCTTTGCATAAACGCTAAATAGTGTTGCAGCGCGTTATCCAGGCCAAAAAAACGTGGCGCATCAAATAGCGCTACCAGTCCGCGATTTTCACCGGTGAGCGCAGGGGCGTCTTCGGGTAGGTCAAAAATTAATTGCCGATTGTGGCCGTAACCCGAGTAGTAGTGCTCGTGATTAGCGGGCACGATACAGCCCGAAAAAGCATTAACTCGTCCACCTAAGCCTTCAATTTCAAATTCTGATGAGCCACACAGCGTAATCACAATCTGGTGGAAATCATGGGTATGGTGGTGCGTTGCGCTGGCCAACGGAATTTGTCGAATGGTGCTGGGCATAGTAGGTCTCCTTAACCGCAACAGCTACTGCTGGCGGAGGGCCGTATGGGCGGACAAATGATCGCGAAGGGCTTGAAGTTCGTCTTGTCCTTCTTGACTGAGCAATGGTTTGCCCTGAGCAATCATCCAACGTCTTCCGTGCTGCTCCATTAAGTGTGCAGCCCGGCGTCTGATGTCGTCCAAGTACTCGTTGTGCCGAATGGGGTAGCCGATTATCGCATTCCACTCGGTTTCGCTTACTTGGCTGTTGAGCGCCTTATCAAACAACGCCAGTAAGTCCTTGGGTTCGGTGCGGTAGCGGGGGGTGCTTGAGGTCATTAGCACCAGCATTACCGCACCAATCACCAGTAAGCACACCCCAAACACCAATAGATACAGCGCCATTCGCGGTGCTCCCAGGCATCATTAATTAAAAAATTGCCTCTAAATTATACGCTTGACGCCGCCTGGGTCGAAATTTTTACTTTTTTGCGAACTTTTTCTTCATCGCGTGTCTGAGTATGTACAGGCAACATCGCGATAGCAGTCGCTAAAGTTGTTGTTCTGGCTCTATTGTTTTGATCCCTTGCTTCCGCTACTCACTGAGTAGCGGTTTTTTTTGGCTAACGATTTTTCTGTCAAAAGCTTGCCTAGAACGTTTAACAACCCTGCTAATGGCGGCGTATAGCTAATAGCGCTATTAGGATATCACGTCGTGTCACGATTCCTACCAGCCGCTGCTGCTCAACCACTGGGTAGACTTTAGGTTTTGAGCCAAGCATCTCCTGGGCCAGGTCGGTTATGCTTTTAGTGGGGGAGACGCTGAGCACTTCGTGGCGCATCATCTCTTTTACCAACGGGGCTTCGTCATCATGGTAAATACTGTCCAGCACACGGCCCATAACATCCTGTTCTGAAATAAAGCCAATTAAACGATCGGCATCATCCACTACCGGCGCGCCGGGCAGGCGGTGCAGTGCCAGCCCTTTAGCCAAGGTGGTGACCGAGGCGTTGGGTGAAACACGGTAGCAATCCCGGGACATGATGTCGCGGACAATGCTGGGTGTTGCTCTATTCATCATGGACACTCCTTGCTCATCGTAGTAATCGCTATGGCAAGCAGGGCATCGCAAGCAAAGCGATCTGGTCTAGGTGCTAAAGTAGCAGCGACTCTTTCACTGTAGGTGATTTAATCCGCAGTGTTTTGTCTGCAAGTCGTCTTTATTCAACGCTGTAAGTACTGAATTTTCTGAGCCGTTAATTTTCTAACCACTCAAATGACCGGCAAATTAACGCATTAAGGAGCCACCCATGGATGCACG
The DNA here is from genome assembly GCF_052379125.1 of Halomonas sp. AOP13-D3-9. Classification (NCBI taxonomy): domain Bacteria; kingdom Pseudomonadati; phylum Pseudomonadota; class Gammaproteobacteria; order Oceanospirillales; family Halomonadaceae; genus Halomonas; species Halomonas sp. AOP13-D3-9. The sequence continues at coordinate 12,010 of NZ_JBQSYH010000018.1, forward strand.
TGAGTACTTAAATCGCAAAGGGGTGGGGCTTGACCGAGACCCTGACCGGCCGAACACCTTGGAGGAGAAAGCCTGGGAGCGTGCGCGGGGTTCCGGGCACCAACGGCCAAAATCGGGGACGCCTCACGATTGGGAAGATTGGGAGCGTCACCACGATGATCTTGCTGAAGGTGCTGAAACCCTTGAGCAGAAAATTGATAAAGAGGCCCATCGGCTTGCCCAAGAGCGGGCCGCAAAAGCTTCAACTGAGACCTCTTCCAGCACTGTGGAGCACTTCACACCGCCGCCCAATAAACCAGCGGCTTACCAGGTCGAGCCACCCAAAGCGACTTCTGGGCCGCAAGCAGAGCAAACTGTACCGGAGCCTGGCGCGTTAAAACTCGCCTATTATGCTTTGGCGCTACTCCTGCCACCGCTGGCGGTGGGCTTAACCTTGGGGGGAGGTAAACGTGTAGGTTTAGCCGTACTACTCACGCTAGCGGGATGGCTGCCCGGCGTTGTGTACGCGGTTTGGTGGTTGCAGCGGCGTTAACTAACGCCCCTTAAAGGCGTTTACCGCTTGGCAGTCACTTTCAAGTGCGTATAATCCGCGTAAACTAAATAATAGATTGAGGTTTACGATGGGTTATCTGATCGGCGTCACTGCCCTATGGGCCTTCTCCTTTTCGCTGATAGGGGTTTATCTAGCGGGCCAGGTCGACAGCTACTTCGCGGTGCTCCTGCGGGTAACGCTTGCTACGCTGGTGTTCTTGCCATTTTTACGCCCCAGCCTGTTGCGTGGTAAACAGCGGCTGGCGCTGATGGGCTTAGGCGCCATACAGCTGGGGGTGATGTATACCTTCTTCTACCAATCTTTTTTATTGCTGTCGGTACCTGAAGTCTTGCTGTTCACCATCTTTACGCCTATTTATATTGCGCTGCTGGATGATCTGCTGTTTGGGCGCTTCACGCCGATCTATATTGTGACCGCGCTGCTCGCGGTAGTTGGGGCAGGGGTTATACGCTACGACGGCGTTGATAGCGGCTTCTGGGCAGGCTTTTTAGTGGTGCAGGGGGCCAACCTCTGTTTCGCGCTTGGTCAGGTGGGCTATCGTCGTCTAGCCGCTGACCTACCGCCCACACTGGCCTGGCATAACGTGTTTGGCTGGTTTTTTATTGGCGCGATGGTCGTGGCTCTGCCCGCCTATTTGCTGTTTGGCAACAGCGCGGCACTGCCAACCACCTCACTGCAGTGGGGCGTCCTTGCATGGTTGGGGCTGGTCGCGTCTGGCGTCGGCTATTTTGCCTGGAACCAGGGGGCCACCAAAGTGGATGCTGGCACGCTGGCGATTATGAACAATGCCCTCGTTCCGGCAGGCTTAATCGTCAATTTAGTGATCTGGAACCGCGATGCGGATATTCCACGTTTGCTGTTGGGGGCCGTTATTATGGCCGCCTCTCTATGGCTCAACCACTGGTGGTGTCAGCGCCGTCAAGTGGCCGTTAGCTAAGCCTGTTTGCCCGATAGCAGAGGTGTCTCCATAATGGCGACTTACGTTAGCGAGAGTCGGCCCATGAGCAACACCTTATCAGCAGACGCTAAGCCAGGGAGTGTATCCCCCTCCAGCGATCAATCAAGCAGGCCCTTTAAAACGATCGGGCTGATTGGTCGGCTGGGGAGCGACAAAGTGGTTGACTCCCTCCAGCGTCTGGTGACCTACCTGACTGCCCATGATTATTCGGTGTTGGTGGAAGACCGCACCGCCACTGCCTTGCCGCACCACGGCCAACCGGAAGCGAGTCGCCGCATGTTGGGTGAGCTGTGCGACTTGGTGATTGTAGTGGGAGGCGATGGCAGCTTGCTGGGTGCCGCACGTGCCCTATGTCGCAGTGGTACGCTGATTTTAGGCGTTAATCGGGGCCGCCTGGGATTTCTTACCGATATCTCCCCAGATGAGCTGGAAACCCGCGTCAGCGAAGTGCTGGCGGGGGAGTTCGAGGTTGAGCAGCGTTTTTTACTCGATACCGTGCTTTATCGTAATGGTGTAGCGGTAGGTAATGGTGACGCCTTGAACGAGGTCGTCCTGCACCCCGGCAAAGCGGTGCGCATGATTGAGTTTGAGCTGTTTATTGATGGCCAGTTTGTGTATAGCCAGCGCAGCGATGGCTTGATTGTCGCGACCCCCACCGGCTCTACGGCCTATGCACTTTCTGGCGGCGGGCCGATTATGCACCCCAAGCTCGATGTGGTGACGCTGGTGCCGATGTTCCCTCATACGCTGTCGAGTCGCCCCATTGTGGTTGATGCCGCCAGCGAAATACGCATTCATATTGGCGAAACCAATCAATCCTATCCGCACATCAGCTGCGATGGACAGACCCGGGCGGTGGCCAAACCCAACGATGTGTTGGTGATTACCCGCAAGCCTGAGCGTGTCCAACTGGTGCATCCCATCGGCCATAATTTCTACGAAGTGTTGCGCAGCAAATTAGGCTGGAGCAATCGGCTGGGGGATTGAGTATGGAGGGCTACGACCTTATTGGGGATGTTCACGGCTGCGGCGCTACGCTTGCCTCGCTGCTGGAAAAACTGGGTTATCACCAGCGCAACGGCGTGTATCGCCACCCCCGGCGCAAAGTGATATTCCTGGGCGACCTGATTGATCGCGGCCCAAGAATTCGTCTGGCGGTCACCATTGCCCGACGAATGGTCGAGCAGGGCGAGGCGTATATTGTCATGGGCAATCACGAATATAACGCCCTGGCCTATACCCACCCAGGACCCGCTGGTAGCCACAAACGCTGGTTGCGCGAGCATACGCCGCGGCATAATCGTATTATTCAAGACACCCTAGAGCAGTATCGCGACTTCACTAATGAGTGGGAAGACACCCTGGCGTGGTTTAAAACCATCCCGCTGTGTTTAGAAATCGATGGTATCCGCGTGGTGCATGCCTGCTGGGATGAGACACTAATTGATGAGCTTAAACAGCGCCGCCCAGATGGCTGCATGGACACCCAGTTTCTGATTGAGTCCACCGACCCCACCACTCAGGCGTTTCGGATCTTAGATCGCCTCACCCGAGGCCCGCATGTCTCGCTGCCCGCGGGCATTGCAATACACTCCGGTGATGGCTTTACGCGGAAAAGTTTTCGCGCTCACTTCTGGGCCGAGGCTCCAAAGCAGTGGGGAGATGTGGTCTTCCAGCCGGATAACTTGCCCGGTGATCTTGAAACCCGCGAATTGACAGACGAAGAACGACAGAAACTTAGCTATTACGGGCCAGAGCAGCCGCCGTTGTTTATCGGTCACTATTGGTGCGAAGGCATACCGGCACTGCCGGCCCATAATATTGCCTGCCTGGACTATAGCGCCGTCAAATATGGGCGTTTAGTGGCTTATCGTTGGAGTGGTGAGTCGGTCTTAAATGCTGATCATTTTGTCTGGATTAAAGTGCCAAAAGAGGAGAGGGCGCTGCCTAAACCCTGGGAAATCGACTTTGATTAACCGCGGCGATTAAGAAATGTTTCTTTTAATTACATAAAATTACATATTTTTTTCAAAACGGCTGAACTAACCCTGCCGTCGGCTATCTGAGTAAGTGTTCCCTTGAATGATCCCTTGCTTTTATTCTCCGGCGGTCCCCACCGCCGGTTTTTTTTCGCCTGTATGTTGGCAGCCGTGCGGTACATTCAGTCGTTATCTTCAATAGCTACCCGCTGCGGTCAGCATGACGTCAGCGCTTTGATTAGAGGGATGTTATGCATCCAGTGATGCTTCTGCCCGATCACGCGGATACGAGCAAACTGCGCCAGGCGCTTTGGCGCCATCGCATTGGCCACCGCATTACCGATGAGGCCGACGGCCAACTGCTATGGGTCGCCGACCCGCGCCAACTAGATGCGCTTAAAGCCTTGGTTGAACGCTGGCAGCAGGGGGAACCCCTGGTGCTCCAGCAGCCTAATCAGCATCCACGCACGATGGCCAACTCCTTGGCTGCGCTAAAACAAGTGCCGGTGACGGCGCTGATGATTGTGATTAGCCTGGTGATATTTGCACTGATTGCTGTTTTTGGTGATCAGTTGATCGTCACTTTAACCATCGTGCCGATAGGTATTTCGGGGGGCGAGCTGGTGTTCGGCAATCTGACCCAAACGCTGACCTCAGGCCAAGTATGGCGCTTATTATCGCCCGCTTTTCTGCACTTTGGCTGGATGCATTTAATCTTCAATTTGATGTGGGTGTGGTATTTCGGCCGCCAGGTCGAGGCCCTACAGGGCAGCCGTACCATGCTACTGCTGCTTGTTGTGGCGGGCATTGGCGCTAATGTGGCGCAGTACGCAACCGGTACCGTGCTATTTGGTGGCATGTCAGGCGTCGTTTACGCCTTGCTGGCCCACGTTTGGTTGATGTCACGACGGGTTCCCCAAAGTGGCTTCTTTGTGCCCCAGATGTTGGTGGTATTTATGCTGGGGTGGATGGTGTTCACCATGACCGATATGGCGGGCAGCGTTGGCTTTGGCAATGTCGCTAATGAAGCGCATTTGGGCGGTTTACTCGTGGGGCTGGTCACGGGCTGGTATTATTCATCCCGCCGTTTGAAAAATCGTTAAGAGGCCTGCAATGAGCGAAATGACGTTCGAAAAAATGATCAATCAGATGACCCCAGCGATTTACGAGAGCCTTAAACAAGCCGTATCGCTGCGTAAATGGCCCGACGGTCGCCGCTTAACGCCGGAGCAGACCGAACTCTGCCTGGAAGCCGTTATGCGTTTTGAGGCGGAGAACAACGTGCCTGAGGAGAACCGCGTTGGGTATCTAGAGCAGCGTACCTGCGGGGCGGCGGCTAGCGGTGCTGGCGTAACGCCTGAAATGGCGGGTTTGGCACGGGATGCCACGCGTGATTGAAGCGGCAATACCGGGCTTTTCAGTACAGGGCTGTTTAAGCAAAATGGCGGCAGCGCTGCCCAGCCGCCAAGACGAACAGGTAGATTACCACTTGCGCGCGGGCGAGCACCGGGTTGCGCTAAACGAGCGTATTGGTGAGCCGCTTAGCTTGCGTTGGACAGGTGCCATTGCCTGTACCCACTGTGGGCGGGCAACCAAGAAAAGCTTTGCCCAGGGCCACTGCTACCCCTGCTTCAAGCGGCTAGCCCAGTGCGATACCTGCATCATGAAGCCGGAAGCCTGCCACTATTTCCAAGGCACCTGCCGTGAGCCGGAGTGGGGCGAGCGGCACTGCTTCCAGCCGCATATCGTCTATTTGGCTAACTCGTCGGGGCTCAAAGTCGGCATTACCCGCAAAACCCAAATGCCTACCCGCTGGTTGGATCAAGGCGCGATTCAGGCGCTGCCGATTCTTGAAGTGGATACCCGTCAGCAGTCGGGGTTTGTCGAAATGCTGTTTAAACAGCAGGTGGCCGACCGCACCAACTGGCGGGCCATGCTTAAGGGTGACGTCGAGGCCATGGATTTATGCGCCGAGCGTGACCGTTTGCTCAACCAGTTAGCTGATGGCTTGAACCAACTGCGTGAGACCCATGGCGCGGAGGCGATTCGCACGCTGGAAGCGGTGCCGCAGCATTTTCACTACCCTGTCAGCGTTTTCCCCAAAAAAGTGGTCTCGCATAATTTTGATAAACAGCCGCTGGTGGAAGGCGTGCTGCAAGGCATCAAAGGGCAGTATTTGATCCTTGATAGCGGGGTGATTAATCTCCGCAAATTCACAGGTTACGAGATACAAGTGAGCTAGTCGGCTAGCCAGATGGGGGTGTTTTGACTAAGGTTAGGGAGTGATCTGATCCCGCCTTATGCAACGCAAGGAAGCCCCGATGCCCTGGCTTAAACTGGTTCACATTGCCGCGCTAGTGATCTGGTGCGGCTCGCTGCTTTATTTGCCTGCCTTACTCAGCCAGGCACTGCAACTGCGCAAAGACGCGGGCTTCGCCCAGGGCACACCGCCCATGCCGCGGTTTTTTTATAACTCAGTCGCTACCCCGGCCGCCCTAGTGGCGATCTCCTCGGGCACGCTGCTTTTTCTCATCCATGGCGTGTTGGGTGGCTGGCTGATTTTGAAACTGGGTGCCGTTGTAGCCATGGTCGCCGCCCACGGCTGCTTTGGCTGGTTAATCCTACGCCTTGAAATGGGCCACTACCGCTGGGTAAAGCCCGCCAACTGGACGGCGCTATGCGTTGCATTGGCGGGCATTATAGGTGTACTGGGGCTTGTGTTAGCTAAGCCACTGGATTGGAGCTAACGCCGTGTCTTTTAACAGCTTAGCTTTAATCCTCAACGTCGACCCCCACGGCGTGCTCATACACCAACTGCCCACCCAGCCAGCCCGCCAAAGCGATCAACGCGGCGGTGAGCAGCGATACGGCCAGCCCCCAGGGCAAAATCGCACTCGGGTCGTTGAAGCGCAGCAGCCAGTTCAGCGACGCCAACGAGAGCATGACCACCGCGACGATGGCGTGGCTCCAGCCGGTAATCAGGCGGCGAATGCGCGGCACGGTGACCAGATCGATAATGCCCGCCGTACTGGCAATCCAGCCGCCAAACGCGCCGACGCCTGCCAGCCACAGGCTAGCGCGCAACCAAAAGGGGTCGCCGCTCAGCAGGTAACCGATATCGCTTGCCACCAGCGCCATCAGGGCTGCGACGGGAAAGTGAATCATCACGGGATGAAGCGGGTGGCCAGCGAGGGACGCGCGGCTTTTAATCGAGCGCTGACGAGGTTTTGCCATGGTCACTTCCTGTGGGCCGAAACAGCAATTCAAAGTGTAAGACACACTATTCAACGCTTAACCCCGCAGCGGGTCAACTCACTTGGCGTAACGCTAGCGCTGTTTGCGGGGCTGTTGCTAACCGGCTGCGCGGGGGATAAGTCTATTCTAGACCCGGCCGGTCAGGCCGCGCGCGATGTGGTGATGATCTGGTGGGTAATGCTGGGGTTTGGCAGCGTGGTTTTGGTGCTGGTCACCGCTTTTTGGCTGTATACCTTCAAGCACAAAGAAGTAACGCGAACGCCTGCCGAGGAGCGGACAATAGCTCGCCGCTGGATTATTGGCGGCGGCATTGTGCTGCCGGTGGCCAGCATTACCGCGCTACTGGCCTTCGGGGTGCCCACTGGGCAGCGTTTATTGCCGCTACCGTTGGGAGAACCACCGGAAGTCATCGAAGTTATCGGCCATCAATGGTGGTGGGAAGTCCGCTACCCAGGGGCGGAAGGGGGCGAGGTGGTGACCGCTAATCAACTTATTATGCCGGCGGGAGAACCGGTCGATTTTCACGTCACCGGTGCCGATGTGATTCACGCCTTCTGGGTGCCCCGCCTGGGTGGAAAGATCGATATGATTCCCGGGCGGGTGAATAAAATTCGTCTGGAAGCGGATGAACCGGCGGTATTTGGCGCCCAGTGCGCCGAGTTTTGCGGTGCCCAGCATGCCCAAATGCAGCTCTATGTAGAAGCTGTCGAGCGCGACGAGTACGAGGCCTGGCTGGCTGACCGTCAAACGGACGCATTGTCGTCGCTAGCGGAAAACGATCAACAGCATGAACCGGCCAGGGAGACCTTTATGACCCATTGCGCGAGCTGCCATCGGGTAGCGGGACTCTCCTCGGGTGTTGAGGGGCCGGATCTCTCCGATCTTGGCAACCGCACCAGCCTTGGGGCGGGCATTATGGCCATGGAAGAGGGGGCGGTAACCCGCTGGCTACAGCACCATCAAGATTTAAAGCCGGGCAACAAAATGCCGCCCCACGATGATATTGAGACGGCCACCTTGGAGAGCCTGGGTGCTTGGCTGGAGACGCTCACCCCATGACCACTATCAACCGTGAAGCGACCCCCGAAGGCGATAACATCAAAGGCCCCCATCAACTGCACAGCGACTTGCACGAGATCTGGGGTAACCCGCGTGGCTTGAAAGCCCTCACCATTGTTAACCACACCACGCTCGGCCTACGGTTTATGGTCACTGGAATGGTGTTCTTCTTGATCGGTGGCCTGTTGGCCATGCTGGTGCGCACCCAGTTGGCGCTCCCCGATCAAGACTTTATGTCGCCGGATATCTATAACCAGGTCACCACCATGCATGGCACGGTGATGATGTTTCTGTTCGCCATCCCCATGCTGGAAGGGTTGGCGATTTATATGATTCCCAAGATGATCGGTGCCCGGGATTTGGTCTGCCCCCGGCTTACATCGCTGGGCTACTGGTGCTACCTGTTTGGCGGCATTATTTTGTCGTTTAGTTTGGTGCTGGAGATGGCGCCGAATAGCGGCTGGTTTATGTATACCCCGCTCAGCAGCAGCGAGTACTCCCCAGGATTGGGCTCGGATTTTTGGCTACTGGGTATTACTTTTGTTGAGATCTCTGCGCTCTCTGCTGGGGTTGAACTGGTGGTTTCAATACTGCGTACCCGCACCCAGGGCATGGCGTTGCACAAAATGCCGCTGTTTGCCTGGTATATCCTCGCCATGGCGCTGATGATCGTGGTTGGCTTCCCGCCGCTGATTCTGGGCAGTATTCTGCTGGAGCTTGAGCGCGCGGTGGGGATGCCGTTTTTTGAAGTGGCCGGCGGCGGCGACCCGATTCTTTGGCAGCACCTATTCTGGTTGTTTGGTCATCCCGAGGTGTACATCATCTTTCTGCCTGCAGCGGGCATAGTCTCCACGCTGATACCGGTGTTTGCTGGCCGTCCGATTGTTGGCTATGGCTGGGTGGTGTTTGCCATTGCAGTGACAGGCTTTATCAGTTTTGGGCTTTGGGTTCACCACATGTTTACCGTGGGCATCCCTCAATTGGCCCAGGCGTTCTTCTCCGCCGCCAGTATGTTGGTGGCGGTGCCCACGGCGATTCAGGTGTTTGTGTGGCTGGCCACGCTATGGCTGGGTAAGCCCAAGATGAAACTGCCGATGCTGTGGATCATGGGGTTCCTGATTATCTTTGTGTGTGGCGGCTTAACCGGGGTGATGCTGGCGCTGGTGCCGTTTAACTGGCAGGTGCACGACACCCACTTTGTCGTAGCGCATATGCACTATGTGCTGGTGGGCGGTATGTTCTTCCCGCTAATTGCCGGGCTTTACTACTGGCTGCCGCTGTTTTCAGGAAGAATGCCGTCTAAAACATTAGGCAAATGGGGCTTTTGGCTTACCTTTTTAGGCTTTAACGGCACTTTCTTAATCATGCACTGGACGGGCCTGCTGGGTATGCCGCGGCGGGTTTACTCCTATGAAACAGGCATGGGTTGGGATATTTTCAATCTGCTCTCGTCCATGAGTAGCTTTATTATGTCGGCGGGGATTGCCATGGTGTTGCTCGATTTTGCGCTGCATTTCCGTTTTGGCAAACCCGCTAAGCATAACCCCTGGAATGCTGACACTCTTGAGTGGGCTAACAGCATGCCGCCCAGCGCCTATAACTTTGTCAGCCTACCCAGCGTCGAGACGCGTCATCCGCTCTGGGATAATCCCGACCTGCCACGCACCATGGCAGAAGGGCAGCATCGCTTGGCGGTGGCTACCCATGGTCGGCGGGAGATGTGGGGCACCGACCCGTTAACGGGCAAAGTGCGGGAAATCATTCACCTTCCGGGTAATTCCTGGTGGCCGCTGTTTGCTGCCATGGCGCTGGCTGTTGTATGTATTAGCTTGCTAACGCGTCTTTATCCCTTGGCGGGCATTGCGGTGGTTATCGCTGGGCTATTTTTGCTGCGCTGGTCGTGGGAGAACGGGGCGCATCCAAAAGCCGCCCCGGATGCAGAAGTTGCTCCCGGCGATCCACCACTGCACTCGCGTACCATGGATGGCCCCGGCCTATGGGCCATGTCGATCACGCTAATCGCCAATGGCTCGTTCTTTCTCTCGTATCTGTTTGGTTGGTTTTACCTGTGGACGGTGTCGCCGGAGTGGCGGATGCCTGAGTCTTCACCGCTCTCTTTGCTTGGGTTGATTCTTGCCGGGGCAGCGCTAACCGCTGGCGCAGGAATTCTCGAAAAACTTGTTAGCGGTTTGCGACAGGGTAGGGATGCGGGGCTGGCAGTGGGCATGTATGGCATCAGTGCCCTTGGATTTGTGCAGGTAGCAATGACGCTGTGGGTGCTGTTAAGTGCAGACTTGGCAGTGACCGAGACCTCCCATGATGCAATCATCATGGTTGGCTTAGCCTATGCGCTGCTACATGGCGGTTTAGGCGCCGTGCTTGCCCTGCTTCAAGGCCTGCGGGTGGGCTATGGCTATGTGGGTGCTCATGCGCCTTTCGAACCCGCTGTGGTTGCCCAATGGTGGCGCTATAACCTAGTGACCTTCTGGATACTCGTGGGCGCGCTTGCCGTGTTGCCTCGCGTAATAGGGAGCTAATCTGATGTGGAAACCGCCTACAATGCAGCGCCTACACCTTACCCATCCACTACATTTCGTCATTGGCCTAACGCTGTGGTGTATCTGGTTTATAGTGGTTTATGGTGGGCATGCGGTTGCCTGCGCAGTCGCACCGCCTGCCCCCGAGCAGGGCGTATTCACTCTGGTGAGCGCTATGCTGCTTGCCGTCAGTGTCGCAGCGGTTGCGTTACTGACGGCATTAACGATGGGCTGCTGCCGGATGGCCAAGCGCCAGGTCGGGCGGCTGCGTTTTAATGCTTCGGTGTCCGCCGGGCTGTATCTTTTCTCTACCTTAGGCGTTGTGTTTGCGGCAATGCCGATTATGGGCATTCCGCCTTGTCTGTGAGTGGCATGACTGACGCCAACGCGGAAAAGCTGTATACCCTCCACGGTATGTGGTGCACCAGTTGCGCCCTAGCCGTGGAGGGTTCGCTTAAGCGGCTTGAAGGCGTGCGTGAGGTTAGCGTGCACTACCCAAGCGCAACGCTTTGCATCAGCGGCACGCCTGCCGATACCCAGCTCTCGAATCTCGCTGCAAAGGTTAAGCGTCTGGGCTACCGACTGACGGAGCTTGAGCCGGTGGCGGACGCCCATGCGCGTTTAGAAGAGGAGAGCCGCTACTTAACGCTTAGACTAATGGTCGGCTCGTTGTTCGGCATGTGGACGATGCTGGCTTCTCTACTGATCTACGCCGGTGCGCTGCCAAGCGAGCAGGTTGAGCAGGTAGTCGCTTGGGTTTCAGGGGCTTTCTCACTGCCCGTTGTGCTGTTCGCTGGCGTGCCATTTTACCGGGCTGGATGGCGCACGCTGCTCGCCAAGCGCCCTGGTATGGATGTACTGGTAAGCCTTGGTGTTATTGGCGCGGTGATGGTGTCGTTATGGCTACTATGGCGCGGTTCAGCAGAGGTCTACTTCGATACGGCGGTGACGCTGATCGTGCTTTTACTCGTTGGGCGGTTGGTGGAAACGCTGTGCCGCCATCGGGGGTTAAAAGCATTGGATGCCCTGACGCTGCCGGACGTAAAGGTCACGGCTTGGCAAGAGGAAGCCTGGATATCGCTTCCCGTAGATGACGTGAAAACGGGAATTCGCGTTGAGCTAGCGCCCGGTGCGATGGTGGCTCTCGACGGCACCCTTGAAGAGCCCGGTTGGATCGACACCGCCTCACTGACTGGGGAAAGCTTGCCGCGACATTTTCAAGCGGGGCAGAAGATATACGCGGGCTGCCGTTATTTGGGTGCCACGCCTATCTTCATGCAGGTCAGCGCTGGGGTAGGTCAGCGGCGACTGGATCGGCTGTGTGATGAAATGCGGCGCTATCAGGCCAAAAAAGGTGAACTGCAGAAGCTCGCTGACCGTTTTGCCGCCTGGCTAAGCCCGCTCGCACTAGGGTTCGCGTTACTGACACTGCCCGCTGCACTGTTATTCGGGTTGGGGTGGGAGGATGCCTTAGTGCGCGCGCTTTCCGTATTAGTCGTGGCATGCCCCTGCGCCGTCGGGCTTGCAGTACCGCTGGCAAGCCTGGCAGGGAGCGGTCAGGCTATGCAGCAAGGGATTGCACTGCGCGACCCCGCCGCACTTGAAACCCTGGCACGTATTCGCTCGGTTGCACTGGATAAAACCGGCACTCTGACCACCGGTAGCCACGCAGTGCTTCACTGGCAAGCGCGTGAGGGTGTTGATGAACAGGTGTTACAACGCAAGCTCAGCGCCGCCGTTGCGGGCAGCGAGCACCCCTTAGCACAGGCGCTAGCTCGCTGGGCGAGTAACCCAGGCGATCAGCGATCTGAACAGTGCATAGAGGTCAACGAATCGCCTGGGGAGGGGCGCCGCGTGCAGTTAAGTAGCGGCGAATGGCTGACGGTAGGCAGTGCCAATTGGTTGGCTCGCCAGCGCATCGTGCTGCCTGCCCAAGCGGAGGACGCAACGCTGGCCTTTGCTTCCCAAGTGGTGATAGCCGATAAGGCGGGTTGGCTAGCCACGCTCTATCTCACTGATCAACCGGTGGGCGACGCCGAGCCTAGCGTGAAACATCTGTTAGCGTCAGGGTATGTGGTGGCGATGATTAGTGGTGACCGGCAGGGCGCGGTGAGTTGGTTAGGCGAGCGTGTGGGACTTGCCCGTGAAGCTTGCTATGCACAGCGCTCGCCGGAAGCGAAAGCGCGTTTATTGCAGGGGCTACCATCGCCAACGCTCTACGTGGGGGATGGCTTAAACGATACCTTGAGCCTGGCCGCAGCAGATGTGGGTATCGCGTCACTGAGTGCCAGCGAAGCTGCCCGAGAAGGGGCTGCCGCACAGCTAATGACGCCGGGGATAGGTGGTGTCGTCAAACTGCTTAGCATTGCTAAACGTACGCGGCGCATCATGGTTCAGAACCTGTTCTTTTCGGCGCTCTACAACACCTTGGCACTGGGGTTGGTGGTGCTGATGGCAATACCCCCGCTAGTGGCGGTACTCGCCATGGCGGCCAGCTCACTGACGGTTACCCTCAACGCTGCCCGATTAGCCTGGGCTGAACCGGATGAAGATGGCTAAATGGAATAGCCAAGTGCCTGTTTAAGCCGCTCTGCATTTTTAGCCACCCAGCGTGGATCAATCGCGCCCCAATTACGTATCTGGTAGCGGCCGATGTTGTGGCGCTCTCCATCATCTTTGCTAAATACGCACTCGATATCCAACTCGGCGAGAGAAGTAATTGTATCCTGTGCGGTGCGCCGGGGCATACCGGTGGCCTCAATTAATGCAGGTACACTCGCTGTGCCTTGTCCAATCAAATGGGCGACATATAAGCGTCGGTAAAAACTTGATTTGGTTTTGCTAAGAGCGGGCATTCGGTTTCCTTAGAGCAGACATTAACAATGTTCTTCCTAATCCCTACTGTGCCATAAATTGACGTTACTAAGATGCAGGAGTGATCGTCTTGCTGACAAATGTGTGTTTATGCTGGGACACAAACGCCATGAGCGCGTTGCGTGATAGGTTGAGAAACGGATAGGTTGAGAAACGGGCACCTCGTCTGGGGCATGCAGACCGTGTTTCCAGCGTCAAGGACTATGGCTATTATGGTTATGGCTTGATGATGGCCTTTGCCTGGCAAGAGCGTTGAGCCGAGGCGGCCAGCATTGATCCTAGCGATGTTTGGGCCGTCAAGGCCCTGCATCATTGGGCTTTTACACCCGCGTTGATGCAGAGCCAGAGACAACGTTTAGCGCTCGCGAGCGGCACGGCACAACCCCGCTGGCCATTACCTTTACCATTATCAACGGGCGATAAGCGCTTCTAACGTGCTGGCACTGAGAATGTCTTCCATCCAAGTTTCCAGTTCTTCAATGGTCGCGGCGCTTATACGCTCGTCTGCCCAGGTGGGCAGTGCACCGAATTTCAGGTTGATCTGCTTACGCAACAGGGCCTGAGCCTCTTGCTGACGGCCTTGTTGCATGCCCTGCTGCATGCCTTCATTGCGTAGCCTTTCTGATAAACCGACCATTTGACTCTCCTCTTGGGGGTAACGGCGTTGGTAAGTTAGCCGCTCTTCTGCGTTGAGCCCGCTGTAAATATCAACGAAGTCAATATATTTTAGCTGTTTTTCGACATTAGGCTCTAATGATAGCAGCCCTTTAATGGCGCTCGCATAGACCTCAACTTTGTCCTTTTTCGCCCACTGCATATTGGGCAGATTGAGCCGGGCAACAATGTTCTGACTGTTGAGAAATTGTGCGGCGGGTAAGCTGCTCAGTCGAGTATGCAGGTAGTTGAACGTCAAGTAGCGATGCCGTTCGCTCTGGATGTGCAAGCTGTGTTCGATACGCTCATTGGCATGGAGAAAAATAACCACGGGCACTACCCGGTGGGTGGCGAATAGCTCGCTAAGGTGGAGGGTGTAATGCGCCAACCGGTGGATGGAGAAGCGGCTAGGATCGGTTTCTTCTTCCAGCGTAAACAATAGCGCCTCACGTTGACCATCGGGCCATTCTACCAGCAAGGGAACGTCTAGTTCATGAAACCGATCACCCAAGCGCTCTTTTAACTGTTCTTGGCGTATCGGTGTGATCGTGACGCTGGGGGAAAGCCCCTCGGCCTCTTCTGCGGCAAAGAATTCCAAGGCGTCATGGGGATAATCCAGAATCAGGTTTTTAAAATTCTGGTCATGGCTTTTTCGCTGACTCATAGCAGTTTCCTAATTCAGCTGTGTCATCGATTGGCGTTGATATATTTGCGATCCTGCAGGCGTGATCGTCTTACCCCATCGGCAGACAGATACACCTCGTGACAGGGTGTTTGATGACACCGCTACCCGCAAGAAAGGGCGTCATTGCGTCGGTGCCAGCCGCTGCATTGTGGCGTACTGTTCCCGAGACCTGCATTACCCCACTATTATCTATTATCGGCCACGCGGTGATGCACGCGCCCAGCGGCAGGTGAGTGATTCCATCAGGACTGCGATGGCATTTTCACCAAGCCATCCTCGTGCTTTTAAGTCAACGGCAGCTATATTGATGACATAGTAGAGAAAGGGCCAGTTGACGTTTCACCCACGGTCATGCCCATTTTTATTTGCGGCAAGGCAGGAGGAGAGACGTTGGGTGGTTCCAAATCAACGACGACTAACGCCACCGCGGCAAAAAACGGGCCCAGCCAGCCCTACGGGTGGGGCAACTCGGTTCACGAAGAAACGCCAACAGGCCCTTGTGTTTAGTCGGAGTGCCGTCAATTAAAACAACTCCCCCTGTGCCCGCGGCGGGCGAAAATCCCGGGTGTTCAAGCCCTGCTCGGTGCGAGCCTGCATGTTCCACTGGCGGCTGGCGCGGGCAAAGCGTTGCGCTATTAAATCGGCAAATACCCCTTCCCCGCGAAAGCGCTTACCAAACTTGGCGTCGTATGCCTTACCGCCACGGCACTGGCGCATTAGGCTCATTACTTTCGCAGCGCGCTCCGGGTAGTGGGCTTCTAACCACGCTTCAAATAGCGGTGCCACTTCATGGGGTAAGCGTAGCAGCATCCAGGAGGCAGTTCGCGCCCCTGCACGGCTAGCGGCTTCCAAGAGTTTTTCGATTTCATGATCGGTTAGCCCCGGAATAACCGGCGAAATCAGAGCACCCACGGGAATGCCCGCGGTATTCAGTTCACGAATCGCCCGCAAGCGCGCCTGAGGGGATGCCGCCCGAGGTTCTAATGTGCGTTTCAAGTCGGCATCCAGGCTGGTCAAACTGACAAACACGCGCACCAGCCGGTGCTCGGCCATTTCCGCCAGAAGCTCTAAATCGCGCAGCACTAAGGTGCTTTTGGTCACCAGCGTAACCGGATGGCGACACTCCAGCAGCAGTTCCAACAAACGCCGGGTGGTTTGATGTTTGGCTTCAATTGGTTGGTAGCAGTCGGTGTTGCCGGAAAGGTTGATCGGGCGGCACACATAGTTGGGATGACAAAGCTCTTCAGTTAACCGCTCCACTAAACCGCTGCGGGCAATCAATTTGGTTTCAAAATCCAGCCCTGGTGATAAGTCCCAATAGGCGTGGGAGGGACGGGCGTAGCAGTAAACGCAGCCGTGCTCACAGCCGCGGTACGGGTTCAGCGAGCGATCAAAGGGTAAATCCGGCGATTTGTTCCAGGAGAGCGCGCTTTTGCTTACTTCCTCACGTACTTCGGTGGCGATAGTCGTAGAGGCCTCTTCCCGCCACCAGCCGTCATCTTCCGCCACGCTGCGGGTAGGCGCAAAACGGTTGTGCGGGTCGTACGTTGCCCCGCGGCCCTTATAGGAACTTGGTGTTCCAAGAGATGTCATGGTTCACCTCTTTTGATATGGTTTTATATACAGTAGTTGTGGGGTGGCAAGAAATCAATAGCCAGCCAACTAATTAACCTGCAGTAGCTAAAAGGTCGCTACCCAAAAAACTATCGTGGGTTTAATGTGCTAGGTGGGTTTGTGACTAAACAGCCAGCGAGGAAACGTTATGTCGAAAGTGGTCATCGTGACAGGGGGAGGCCGAGGTATCGGAGCGGCCACCGCAAAATTGCTAGGCGCAAAAGGCTATGCAGTGTGCGTCAACTATCTTGCTAACAGGGATCGCGCGAATAACGTGGTTGATACCATTGTACGTAACGGTGGCCAAGCGTTTGCCTGTCAAGCGGATGTTTGCAGTGAAGCTGACGTTATCCGCCTGTTTGATGCAGCAGAAGAGCGCTTTGGCCAGGTGACGCATTTGGTTAATAATGCAGGGATACTGTTTACTCAATCCAAGCTGGTCGATATCGACCTTGAGCGCTTCAACCAAGTGCTTAATAGCAATGTGGTTAGCTGTTTTCTGTGCTCCAGAGAAGCCGCCAGGCGCTTCCCTGCAGGTAGCGCCATCGTCAATGTCTCATCGCTTGCCTCGCAAACGGGCTCGCCCTTTGAATATGTTGACTACGCTGCATCGAAAGGCGCTATGGACACCTTAACAAAGGGGGTGTCTCGCGAAGTTGCTGGCTCGGGTATTCGTGTTAACGCCGTTCGTCCCGGTTTTATCTACACTGATATGCATGTCGATGGTGGAGAGCCAGGGCGGGTTGATCGTTTAGCTCCCCAAATTCCTATGCTGCGTGGCGGTAGCGCTGACGAAGTGGCTAATACCATCGCTTGGCTGCTCTCGGACGAAGCCTCTTATGTAACGGGGTCATTTATTGATGTAGCAGGTGGGCGGTAACGCCGTTCTTCGCCTGTATTTCAAACGTTCTAAACGGATGCTGCTTTTGACAAGGAAAGGTCTTAACTCATGACACTTCAACAACACTTCGAACAGTTAGCCACTTATAACCAGTGGATGAACGCTAAACTCTATGATGCCGCCAGTAAGCTGAGCGCCTCTGAACTGACAGAAGAGCGTGGCGCCTTCTTTGGCTCGATTTTTGGCACACTGAACCACATCGCGGTAGCCGACACTATTTGGCTCAAACGGTTTGCAACACACGCCTCCTCTTCCGCAAGAACGCTTGAGGTAATGGAGGCACTACCTACGCCAGCTCGTCTTGACCAGATTCTCTTTGATGACTTGGAAGGATTGAAAGCGCATCGCCAATGGCTCGATACCGTGATTATTAACTGGGTAGCAGCGCTGACAGACGACGATTTGAGTACCACGCTGAGTTATCACAACACAAAAGGAGTGGCCTCAAAACGGCGCTACTCAAGCCTGATCGTTCACTTCTTCAATCACCAAACCCACCACCGCGGCCAGGCATCTACTTTATTCTCCCAAGCCGGGGTGGATGTTGGTGTCACCGACCTGCTGGCACTGATTCCGGATGAACTCTAAAGGTGTGCTTATGCGGCTATACTGGCAGAATCAATTGGACAACCACCGCTTAACGCTAGGTGGCCTATGTTAAAAATCATTGATGTGGATTTGGTTGGGCCATATAAGCTTGAACTGTTTTTTAGCGATGGTTTTCATGGCATTGCTGATCTATCAGACTATTTTAGCAAGGCATCCTTTTCAGCAATTAAAGACTTCCAAAAGTTTTCGCTAACCGCGGATGGGTCGCTCAACTGGCGTGGTAACGAGCTTTCTGCGGCCACTTTGCGTACGGTGACAAAGGGCGTGCAGAGAACCGCAGTTATTAACTTCAACGTTCAGGAAATGGAAAACGTTATTAAGCAAGCCTCTTGGGACTCTATGCAGGAAGGGCGCCCCGACATTTTGCAGGCGGCTATTCGTTCCTACGTGGAGCCGTTTGGGCATAGCCAGGTCACTGCCAAAGCAGGTATCAAAAGCCGTACTAGTGCTTATCGTTCTTTAAAGCCACAAACCACACTTAATTTCGCCACCTTGGTTCAACTGGGGCATGCGGTCATCGAATTAGCGAAAGAAAATATCAACGGACGTTCTGAAACCCAGCTATAGATCCAGGAAATTAAATGACACCTTTCTCCATCCTACTAATACGTGTATTGGCAATTTACCTTGCGTTGAATCCTCTTCTATCAGTATCACCGATGCTGTTTAGCTCGGGCTCGGATACGTCAATAAACGAATGGCTGCCTGTGTTAATAGCATGGGTGCTGATACCCATGGTAGCGGGCGTTGTACTCTGGTTTTTCGCACGAACGTTGGCTAATAAAGTCCATGGTGGCTCTGCTGCAGAGCCAAGCGTAAATGTTAGTGAGGCAGGCTTGGTGCGAGCAGGTAGCTTTTTGATAGGCGTCTATCTATTCGTTCAACACCTAGGCATAACAATTAGTCAGTGGGCCTGGAGTGGCATTATTGCCTATGGTTCGCTGTTTGTTATCGTCATCAGCGTGGGGTTGATAGTAGGGGCTAACTCTATGGGTAAGCTATATAAGAAGATTAAGTACGCAGGTGTTGATTCATAGCTGACGGTAAATTTCCATTGCAGTGGTGCAGCCTTAGCTCTATTGACGGTTTAGCTTGCTACTGCTTTAGCGGCACTGCTGGCAAGCGCCCGAAGTGTAAACAGATTAACGAGTGCTAAATGATCAAACTAGAAAAACTTAATGTATCGGAAATCACCGAGGTGCGCAGTATCGCAGTGCACGATGATCAGGTGAAGTTTGTGGGCACCGCTAAGGAGTTTCTCGCTGATAAAAACGAGGCGACGCACCTGCATGTGATTAAACACAATGACCAAGTGATTGGGTGTTTTAAAATCGATATAGCCTACGCTGAGAGCTATGATTTTTGTACGGCAGGCAGCATAGGCTTACGCACGTTTCTCATTGACGCCAAGCAGCAGGGTAGAGGGTTTGGAACGTTGGCGGTAAAAGCGCTGTTTCCCTACCTAAAAGAAAACTATGCGAATTACCCCCGAATCTACCTGACGGTGAACGCCAAGAACCCTGCGGCTCACACCTGTTACCAAAAGGCGGGCTTTCATGAGACAGGTGAGTACTACCTGGGTGGGGCCGCGGGGCCTCAACATATTATGTATTGGGTCATTCAGTGATCAGTAGGTTTATCCCAAGCGGTAGTGCGTTCGTGCGGACTGCCTGGTTAGAAGACTCACCGCCACGATTTTAACGGAGTCGATACTGGCCGAAATGTGCGCGCAGAGAGGTGTTAAAAAAGGGGTAGTATCAGAGGCTATTTGTTCTTCTTGGAGATAGATAGCTTACTCACAATATATACTGCATTCCATAGCGATATACTTATCCCACTTGCAGAACACGAGACATGGTTACATGGCAACAGCACATGATAAACAGTGGAATATGAAGCCTAATATTCGCCTGGCTAGACAGCTGGCGGTGCGAGATGTGCCTGCTTTGGTGTACGACGCAGTGAATCTGGAAGGGGTCGCCATGACCCTGCCGGAGGTTCAGACGATCCTGGATGGTATAACCGTTGGCGGCCATAAAGTTAGCGATCAAAATATGGCGATTAACCAGGCAAAAGCTTGGGAATATATATTTCATTTAGTCGATGAAGGTCAGTTCCGCTTTGATAAGCAAACCGCCCTAGATATCCATGCCATTGCAGGCAAGGAAGAGGCCTTGGAGTGGGGCAAGTTTCGTTCTGGTTATGTAACGATCGCAGGTTCGGGCTATGAGCCGCCCGCGCCTGACGAGCTTGAAGCTAAATGGCGAGAAGTTCAGCGGCTAGTTGAGAGCGAAAAGGATAGCTATGATCAAGCTATCACTGCTTTTCTACAAATGGCCAGGGCTCAGTTTTTCTGGGACGTTAACAAACGCACTGGCCGCTTTATGATGAATGGTATTTTGCTGGCCTACGGATTCCCGATTATTAATGTGCCTGCCAAGCGTCAGCAAGAGTTCAATACCCTGATGATGGATTTTTACACCAGTAACGATATGCGACCCATGAACGCCTTCTTACGTAGCTGCTTACAGCCGACTATTATCAAAAATTTTAGGGTTGATCTGCCCATCGGCTAATAAGCGTTATGAGCTTTAGTCTGAAAAGTGAATGAGTGAAGGCCAGACAAAATTGGCACTACTAGGGTTGGCAAAGTGAGTTAAAACAGCAAGCGGTAGATCAAGCTCGAAATTGGGTGTTTCTACGGTCTCGTTAGGCCCTCAATATCAGAAGGAAGCGCTATGTCCCTCTCTACACTGCAATCGCTCTTCGCTTACAAGGCATGGGCCAATACCGAGTTGTTCGAGCTTCTGACAGCATTGCCGTCAAATCGGGCCGAGCAGTTACACGCCTGTATTCGCACGCTCAACCATATCTACGTCGTGGATCGAATTTTTCGTTCACATCTTAGCTGGGAGCCATGCCCGTTCGATGCAACAAACACGAAAGACACCCCATCGCTCAGCCAATTGCACGGCGACGTGAAGGCAACAGATGCCTGGTATATGAGCTATGTAGCCGAACTTACTGAGTCAGCTCAGTTAGAAGCTTTGGCATTCAGGTTCACCGACGGTGATGCAGGACGAATGACCCGAGAAGAAATTCTTCTACATGTCGTCACCCACGGCGGGTATCACCGTGGCAATGTCGGCGAGATATTGAAATCAATTTCGGTTTCCCCTCCCCGCGACCTATACAGCAAGTTCTTGCATGTCAGCGAACCTACACGCAGAGAGGCCTAACCCATAGAGTGGGCGGTAATCTGGTAGGCCAGCCCCTGTCGCTCATGTTGAACGTAAGCACTATCCACCCAAAGGAAAGGAGATAGCATGTCGGAGTATTATGCGTCGGTTAAATGGGCCCGCAAGGTAGATGAAAGTTACGTTGATAATAAATATAGTCGCGGCCACGTGTGGGAGTTTGACGGAGGCGTCACTGTTCCAGCATCTTCATCACCCCACGTAGTACCTCTCCCATACTCTGTTGAAGCAAACGTTGATCCCGAAGAAGCATTTGTCGCCGCCTTGTCGAGTTGTCATATGCTCTTCTTCCTGGCAATCGCGGCCAAGAAAAAATACGTTGTTGATAGTTATACGGATCATGCTGTCGGTATAATGGAAAAGGATGCATCGGGGCGAGTTTCAATGACCAAGGTAACTCTACGGCCAAAAGTAACGTTTTCAGGAGACCGGATACCTTCGCATGATGATCTGGAAAAAACACACCATCAGTCTCACGAACAATGCTTCATAGCCAATTCTGTTAAAACCGAAGTAGTCACTGAGATTGATGTGTAACAAGCCAAGGTCGACGGGTATAAGTGTCGTCCATAGAATGATTGGCCGCCATTCATATACCAAATACTAAAACGCCTTGGCTTTCTAAAGCCAAGGCGTTGTTTTTTAGTTATTAATTTATCCGTTCAGCGCTTCTTTCGTGATGGCTTCTTATCGGCAGTGGCCGGTGCGCTCTCTTTTTCACCGCTACCGCCATTAGGGAAGTGAGCACGCACCAGTTCCAGCAGACCTTGCGTTGAGGCGTCGAAGTCGGCGGCGTTGGTGTCAATACGCTCGCTGATTTCACCGGCGATGCGCTTGCCGAGCTGTACGCCCCACTGATCAAACGAGTTGATGTTCCAGATTACGCCTTGGACGAATACCTTGTGCTCGTAGAGCGCAATCAGTGCGCCCAGGTTTTTCGGCGTGAGCTCGTCCAGCAGTAGGGTGCTGGAAGGGCGGTTGCCGGGGCAGCTGTAGGGGTCGTGTTGGCTAAGCTCTTTGCTGTCCCCCTGGCTGCCTTCCATAAAGGCGTTGGCCTGGGCGAGCATATTGGTCAGCAGGGCGAAGTGGTGGTCTTCAACGCCGGGCTCGGGCTTGAGCGAAGCAATAAAGTCGATAGGTACGTAGCGCGTGCCCTGGTGCAGCAACTGGAAGAAAGCGTGCTGGCCGTTGGAGCCGGTCTGGCCCCAGACAATCGGGCCGGTTTTGTAATTCACCGGGTGACCGAAAATATCCACCGATTTACCGTTAGACTCCATATCCAGCTGCTGCAGGAAAGAGGGTAGTTGGTTCAGCGCCTGGTCGTAGGGCACGATGGCTTGGGTTTCGGCGCCAATAAAGTTGATGTACCAAATACCAATCAGCGCCATCAGTACCGGCATATTCTCGGAGAAGGGCGCGTTGATGAAATGGTTATCCATCTCGTGAGCGCCCTCCAGCAGCTCAATAAAGCCCTCAAAACCAATCGAAAGCGCGATCGGCAGGCCGATCGACGACCACATGGAGTAACGGCCGCCCACCCAGGCCCAGAACTCGAACACGTTCTCTTCGCGAATACCGAACTCCATGGCCGCTTTGCGGTTGGTGGAGGCGGCAATAAAGTGCGCGCCCACGTCGGCATCTTCGCCAGCATTCTCCAGGAACCAGCGCCGGGCGGTTTTGGCGTTGAGCAGGGTCTCCTGGGTAGAGAAGGTCTTGGTGGAGACGATAAACAGCGTGGTGGCGGGGTCGAGGCGCGAAAGTACCTTCTGAATATGGGTGCCGTCCACGTTGGAGACGAAGTGGAAGTGCAACTCCGGGTGGCGATATTTGAGCAGTGCTCGCACGGCCATATTGGGCCCAAGATCCGAGCCGCCAATACCGATATTGACCACGTCTTTAATGCGTTTGCCGCTGTAGCCTTTCCACTCACCGCTGCGCACCGCTTCGGAGAACAGCTTGATCTGCTCGCGAGTACGGGTGATCTCCGGCATCACGTCTTCGCCGTCAACATACACCGGCTCATCGCCTAAGTGGCGCAGGGCAGTGTGCAGTACCGGGCGGTTCTCCGTCACGTTGATAATATCGCCGGAGAACATCTGTGCTCGGCGCTGTACCAGCGCGGAGTGGTCGGCCAGTTCGATCAGCTTGTTAAGCACTTCATCGGAGACATGGTGCTTGGAGTAGTCAAGAAACAGGCCGCCCACCCGTAAGCTCATTTTCTCAAAGCGCTGCGGGTCATTAGTGAAATAGTCACGAATGCGGTCATTAGCGGTTTTGTCGCGTAGGCGGTCAAGCGCCTGCCAGGTAACACTGCGAGTGAGCTGAAACATAGGGCGATCCGTTTGTTATAGATGAATTGGGTGATCAGAATCGAAAAAGTATATGTAAAAATACTACATAAAAAACGGCAAATAGTAGAGGGTATTTGTGATCTGAAAAGGGTTAACTGCGTAAAACTACCTACTTTTTTTGAGGGACAGTTGTGAGGGCAGGCGCTATGCCTGCCCTTCACGTTTAACTAAAAGATGTTAAGTGGCAACGGCGACTTGGGCCGCGCCGCGTTTGATAAACGCATAACCTAACCCTGTTACCAGTGAGCCTGCCACAATAGCGCCAAGATAGAGCAGCGCTGGGGTGATGGCGTTGGGAATCAACAGTACGAAGATGCCACCATGGGGCGCCATCAATTTAGCACCTACCAGCATAGAGAGCGCGCCTGTTAGCGCCCCGCCCGCGATACAGGCCGGAATCACCCGTAGCGGGTCTTTGGCCGCAAAGGGAATCGCGCCTTCACTGATAAAGCAGAGGCCAAGTACAAACGACGCCTTACCTGCTTCGCGCTCCGGTGCAGAGAACTTGTTGCGCGCTACAAAGCTGGCAATCCCCATACCAATGGCAGGTACCATCCCCGCCGCCATAATCGCCGCCATGGGGCCGTAGGTTTCAGAGGCCAGCAGGCCCACGCCAAAGGTGTACGCGGCTTTGTTGACCGGGCCGCCCAGATCGAAACACATCATCGCGCCCAGCAGAATACCTAATAGCACCGCGTTGGTGGAGCCCATGGATTCCAGGAAGCTGGTCAGGGCATTCAGCAGCGCCGCGACCGGTTCGCCAATCACGTAGATCATGGTCAGGCCGGTGACCAAGCTAGCGACCAGCGGAATAATCAGAATCGGTTTGAGTGACTCAACGCTGGAGGGCAGTTTGACGTAGCGTGTCACCGCCAGGGCCACATAGCCCGCCAGGAAACCCGCCAAAATACCGCCGATAAAGCCGGAGCCGATATTGGCTGCTAGCATGCCGCCAATCATACCCGGCGCGATACCGGGGCGGTCGGCGATGGAGTAGGCGATGTAGCCGGCCAGTACGGGAATCATCAGGGCGAAGGCGGTGCCGCCACCGATCTGCATCAGCGCGGCGGCCAGGGTGCCTTCCTGCTCAAAGGCTTCAATGCCGAACACAAAGGAGAGCGCAATCAGCAGGCCGCCCGCCACCACCATCGGCAGCATAAAGGAAACGCCGGTGAGCAGGTGCTTATAAACGCCTTTCTCTTTGACGCTCTTATTAGCGCCACCCGCATTGTTGCTGCCACTCTCTATAGCGGCCTCGCTGAGCGCGGCTTCAAGGGTAGGCCGGGGCTTTTTCAGCGCGTTGCCGGTCGAGGTGCGGTAGATGCGCTTGCCTGCGAACCGCGTCGGGTCAACGTCGATATCGCAGGCCAGCACGACCACATCGGCGTCGGCGATCTCTTCTTCCGTCAGCTGATCTTGGGCGCCTACCGAGCCTTGGGTTTCCACGCGAATGGCGTGGCCCATGGCTTTGCCTGCTTCCGCTAGCGCTTCGGCAGCCATAAAGGTGTGGGCCACGCCAGTGGGGCAGGCGGTGACGGCGACGATTTTCTTACCACCGGCGCTGGTTGGAGCGGTAGATGCAGAGGCTGCAGGGGCGCTATAAATCGGCGCTTCACGCTTAGCCTGGGCCAGAAAATCGCTGGGGTCGGGGAGGGCGCTGGCAATCGGTGCTTGGAATAGGCGCTTGCCTTCAAAACGCTCTGGGGCCGGTACATGGCCGGCGGCGACTACGATTAAGTCGGCGTTGGCAACCTGTTCGGCGGTCGCGGCTTGCAGCGGGGCGACTTCGCCGTGCATTTCCACGTGCACCGTCCAACCTTGGCGCTGGGCGGCTTGTTCCAGGCGCTTAGCCGCGAGGAAGGTGGTCGCCATGCCGCTGGGGCAGGCGGTAATCAGAATAATATTCATAGCGTGGCTCCCTCGGTGATGGTGTCATCAAGACGCCGTATCCGGGTGTGTTGTTGGAGTGAATCGAAATCGGCTGCATGGGGATTGCCCACGCCCACGTGGCGCACTGCTTCGGCAGACAGCGCCGTGGCGAAGCGAAGGGTGTGCTCGGGGGCATGGCCACTCAGCAGGCCGTGGAGGATGCCAGCGACAAACGTATCGCCAGCGCAAACGGTATTGGTCGCGGTCACCCTGGGCGGTGTCGCGTGCCAGGCGCCCTGGGCGCTGACCCATAGCACTCCTTCGGCGCCCGCTGAAATCAATGCATTGGCGATGCCGCTTTCATGCAAGCGCTTGGCAGCATTCAAACGTGCATTGGAAGACGTCATGTCTTCGCCCGACCATTCGGCCAGTTCGCTTTCATTGGGCTTCACCCCTGCAGGGTGGGTCGCTATCGCGGCGTTGAGTGCTGGGCCGCTGGTGTCCACCCACAGCGGCACGCCGCTGGCGTTTAAGTGGCTTAACAGTTCGCTGAAATCTTCCAGCGAGAGCCCTGGGGGCAAGCTGCCCGCCACTACGACAGCATGCGGGGGCGTGGCACTGGCCAGCTTGGCATTCAGGGTGTCGATCAACGCCTGCCAATGCTCGGCATCTATCGGCATACCGGGGCCGTTAATGTCGGTAACACGGCCGCTCTGTTCCGCAATTTTGGCATTAATGCGCGTTTCACCCGGCACGCGCACAAAGGCATCGGTTAAGGGGTATTTGGCAAAGGCCAATTGGAAGGGGGCGTCGTTATCGGCACCTAAAAAACCGCTGACGGTAACGTCGTGGCCTAGCCCTACCAGCACCCGGGCAACGTTAACACCTTTGCCCGCGGCTTCTAGCTGCGCGCTGGTGGGGCGATTGACGCTGCCCAACACCAGCGCATCAAGGTTAAACGCCAAATCCAGCGCTGGGTTGAGGGTAATACACAGCACGCGTGCCATTAGCGCGCCTCCAGTGCATCGCGCACTTCATCGCTGGTCGCTTGGGAAAGCGCCAATTGAGCACTGGCCTGGGCATCCGCAAAATCAAACTCGCGCAGGCGGGCCTTGACCAATGGGATTTGCCGAGCGCTAACAGAAAGTTCGTCCACACCAAGGCCGACCAGCACCGGAATGGCCACAGCGTCTGAGGCCAGCTCGCCGCACACGCCGACCCATTTGCCTTGGCTGTGGGCAGCCGCTACGGTCATCTGAATCAAACGCAGCACTGCTGGGTGCAAACCATCGGCCTGGGCCGAAAGCTCCGGGTGGCCGCGGTCGATGGCCAGGGTGTACTGGGTTAGGTCGTTGGTACCTACCGAGAAGAAGTCCACTTCAGCGGCAAGGCTGGGCGCCAGCAGTGCACTAGAGGGTATTTCAATCATCACTCCAAGCTGCACATCGGTCGCGCGCTGGGAAGTCGGGATCTCTTGGAGTAGGCGATCGTAGATGACTTTAACTGCGCGGAACTCGGCAATGTCTTTGACCATCGGCAGCATAATGCGCAGTGGTTGATCCTTTCCTGCCATTAGGAGCGCGCGCAGCTGGGTTTCGAGTACTTCCGGTTGGGTCAGCGCCAGGCGAATGCCGCGCAGGCCCAGGAAGGGATTGTCTTCCTGGGGCACCGGCCAGTAGGGCAGCGGTTTGTCACCGCCGACATCTAACGTGCGGGCGACCAGCGGGCGACCCTCAAGGGCATCAATTGCCTGGCGGTATTCGCTAACCTGGGTGGCTAAATCCGGAGCGCTGGCGTGGGCCATAAACAGGAATTCGGTACGCAGTAGACCCACGGCCTCGGCACCACGCTCTACTGCATCGGCCGCGTGGGCGGTGTTGCCCAGGTTAGCGGCGACTTCGACACGGTGCCCGTCGCGGGTTTGGGCGACCTCAAAGCGGCTTTCCCAAGCATCGGCTTCGCGCTGCTGGAGGTCGAGCAACTGCTGCTCGGCGCGCTGCAGGCGCTCTTCGGAAGGCTGCGATGTGACTCGGCCGCGCTCACCGTCCAAAATCATCATGCTGGCGTTGTTGAGCGCCATCACTGCTTGCCCTGCGCCCACAACAGCGGGGATACCCAAGGCGCGGGCTAGAATAGCGCTGTGTGCCGTGGCACCGCCGCGTACGGTGAGCAAACCGCGCACACGCGTCGTGTCTAAGCGGGCGACATCGGAAGGGCCGATATCGTCCATGATCAGAATGTAGGGGTGATCTGGCGGTTCGGGAAGCGTCACATCGCACAGCACGCCCAGCACTCGGCGGCCGACGTCGCGCAAATCGGCGGCGCGTTCGGCCAGCAGGCGGTCGGCAAGCATCTCCTGGGCGTGGGCAGCGGTTTCAATCGCCTCCCACCAGCCCGCTTCCGCCGAGCGGCCGTCACGAATGGCATCAACGGCCGCGTGGTGGAGTTCGGGGTCGTCGAGCATCTCTTCGTGCATCGAGAGAATATCAGCGACTTCGCCACCGGGGGCCTTACGCACCAGGGTTTCCAGTTGGGCGGCGCCCTCTTTTAACGCGCTGTTTAAACGACTGATTTCGTGTTCAGCGTCGCTGGCGTGCTCGGCGTAGTCGAACTGCATCGGGCGAATCACAAACACGGGCGCAATGGCCAGGCCGGGTGACGCGGCCACGCCCGCATGGGGAGTATCGGCAGCGAGGGGTTCGGTATCCGGTTGGGGAGTGCTCGCTTGCGGCGTGCTGTCAAAGCCGCCGTCAAAGGGCGACACTTTCTCCCCCAGGCCCGATTCAACCGCCTCAGCGACGGCCGCTAGTGCTGCGCTCGCCTGCTCGCCTTCGGCTGAAAGTACCAGCCACTGGCCACGCCGGGCGCCCAGACCGATCACTTTGGTCAGGCTGGCGGCGGAAACTGGGGTGGCGCTGCCCTCTTCCAGGCGTGCTTGAATCGGCATAGCCTGAGCGCGGGCAATTTGCACCAGTTGTTTGGCGGGGCGTGCGTGAAGGCCGTGAGGGTTAAGCACCCGCACGCGGCGGGTCTGGGTGCTGGCGGTCTCGCCCGCCAGGGTGGCCAGCAGTTGCGCGCTGGTTTTGCCCACTAAGCTTTGGCTTTCGCCGTTCTCTAACACCGCCATGAGTTGCTCTAGCAGTGGTCGATGGGCTTCGCCATGGGCGGCCAGGCAGAATAACGCATGCACCGGATGGCCCGCACTTTCCAGGCTTTGTTCCGCTGGCGTGGCGACCCCCAGCGCAGGCTGGTTAACCCCCAGGGCGCTGCTGGCCAGCCAAATGCCTTTGCCTAACCAGGTCGGCTGTGCTGCGGCGACGGCGGTAATGAAGGCGTTATCGACACAGCCACTTTGGCGTAAACGGGCAGCCGCCGCCAAGGCGAGTTCTTGTGGGTCGCGGGCGGGAAAATTGACGCACAGGGTGTCGGCGTCCAGGCGGGACTCAAGTGCCGGTTTGGAAAGCAGGCGCGCGACATCGGCCGCGGAGGTGGCATTGGCCAGCTGCTCGGAAACGCCCTCTTTGTCGAGTACGTGGGTCAACTGGCGCAGAATATCCAAGTGTTCATCGTTTTGGGCAGCAATCGTGACCAGTACGTGTACACGCTGGCCGTCGTGCCATTCGACCCCGTTGGGAAACTGCAGCACGCGCACGCCCGTTTGCTTTACATACTGACGGCTTTCCGGCGTACCGTGGGGGATCGCAATAGCGTTGCCTAGAAACGTGGATGATTGCGCCTCGCGGGCGTGTAGGCCGTCGCGGTACTCGGCCTCAACCAATCCGGCGTCTACCAGCGCCTCAGCGGCACTGTCCAGCGCGGTTTGCCAGCTGTCAGCGTTGCGGCCTAGCAAGATGTCATTGGGGCCGAGTGTCAACATAGGTGTCTCCGTGTAGAACCATAGTCGTAGCGCATCGAAGTGAGCTAGATGAATTGTCTCACCTGTGTATAGTTGGCTATGCTGAATCGATTCACTGAATGACACAAGGTTTGTGCTTTTAGACTTTGGTCTGGTAGGCGCTAACTTGCTGATAAACTGCCCGATCACACCAAGGGGAAACCGCATGACACTTGCCGATATTGCCCGGCTAGCCGGCGTCTCGCGCACGACCGCTAGTTACGTGATTAATGGCCAGGCCGAGCAGCGGCGCATTAGCGCAGCGACCATCGATAAGGTGATGGCGGTGGTGCGCCAACACCGCTACCACATTGACCCCCAGGCGGCAGCGCTGCGCCGGGGCGCTAGCCGTTTGCTGGGGCTTATCGTGCCGGATCTGGAGAACATCAGTTACGCCCGGCTCGCCAAGCGCCTTGAGCGAGGCGCCCGGGAGCAAGGGTACCAACTGTTGATCGTAAGCTCGGATGACTGTGCAGAGAGCGAACGAACCCTCGCCTTGGCGCTGCGTGCCCAGCGCTGCGAAGTCTTGATCACCGCCAGTTGCCTGCCTAGCGACGACACTTTTTATGCCGATCTGGTAGACGAGGGCTGGTGCGTAGTGGGTATGGACCGTGGCCTTAATCCGGCGCGTTTTGCCAGCGTCGTGAGTAACGACCAGGAGGCGGCGGAGACGTTGACGCGCTCGGTGATCGGCGAAGCAACCAAGCGCGTTGCGTGGTTGGAGGCGATGCCGGATCTGTCGGTGAGTCGCGAGCGGCGGGCGGGCTTTCAGGCGGCGCTTAAAGGCACTGCTATAGAGCCGCTGTATCTCACCGGATCGCACTATGAGCGCAGCGAGGGGGCACGTTTGGCAGCTGAGTTACTGGATAAGCAGGGCGGTGCCGACGCGCTGGTGACCGCGTCGTACACACTGCTTGAAGGGGTGTTTGATGTGTTCTTGGAACGTGGCGGCTTACCGAACAATATTCGTTTGGCGACCTTTGGCGACCACCGGCTGCTGGATTTTCTTCCTCAGCCAGTGAACTCGGCGCTACAGGATTACGACCGTATCGCCGAGTTAACGTTGAGCTGCGCACTCACTGCCATGAGCGGACACTACGAGTGCGGCCAGCAAGTAGTGGCGCGTCATCTGCACACCCGATAAACACCAAGCCCAGGCTACAAACCCAAGCGACAAGACCTGGTGCATCGTGGTCTAGACCGTTCTGGCTTGGGCCCAGGCGGCAGCGTCCGGTATCGACATGTCGTAGCTCTCGCTTAAGTAGGGCGAGGAAAGCAGGAAGTCGGCGCTCGCCGCATTGCAGGCAACGGGTACATTCCACAGCGCCGCTAACCGCAGCAGCGCTTTGACATCCGGGTCGTGGGGCTGAGGCGAGAAGGGATCCCAAAAGAAGATCAGCACATCCAGCCGCTGCTCCGCAATCCGTGCGCCAATCTGTTGGTCACCGCCCAGAGGCCCGCTCATTAGACCCTCGACTTCTAACCCTAGCGCGGTCATAAGCCGCTCAGACGTGGTGCCCGTGCCAATCAGTTCGTGCTGGCTCAGCGTATCTTTCCAGCGGGTTGCCCACGCCAGCATCTCAGTTTTTTTACCATCATGGGCAATCAGCGCAATGCGCTTGCGCGCTTGCAGCGTACGGATGGCTTGGCGGGGCGGTTGTGCGTCACTCATTTGGTCACTTCCCTCATGGTTCTCTTGCCTTACGGCCGTGTGCCGAATGGCTTTTTCTTATTAAGCCTTGCTACCGAGGTTAGCCGACTACTCGCTTTCCAGGGCAAGGATTTTCATCGTATTGGTGCCCCCATGGGCATTCATATGGTCGCCACGTGTCAAAATGACATGTTCGCCAGGGTGAATAAATCCCTGCGCCTGCAGGCGTTTCAAGGCCTCTTGATTGAGGTTGGTTGGATCCATGTCGGTGGTGTCGAAAGGTATCGAGACAACGCCTCGATAGAGCGCCATCCGCCGTTGGGCGATAGGGTTATGGGCAAGGCCGACGATAGGCAGTCCGGAACGAATGCGTGATGCAATTAAGGGTGTATAGCCGCTTGCTGTCATACAGGCGATGGCGCTAACGCCGGATAAGTGGTTGGCTGCGTACATTGCCGATAGCGCAATGGTTTCATCGATCCTTTCGAAGCCTTCATGAATACGGTGGCCTGACTCCTGAGCGAGACGTTCACGCTCGGCGCCCAGGCATACGCGGTTCATAGCTTCGATGGTTTCCACCGGATAATCACCCGCCGCGGTCTCCGCTGACAGCATCACCGCGTCGGTGGCGTCGAGCACCGCGTTGGCCACGTCGAAGACTTCGGCGCGGGTGGGTAGCGGCGACTCAATCATTGATTCCATCATCTGGGTGGCGGTAATCACCGCACGATTAAGTGTGCGCGCATGTTTGATAATGCGCTTCTGAGTGCCGATTAGCGCGGCGTCGCCAATCTCCACGCCCAGGTCGCCCCTCGCCACCATGACCGCCTCCGAGGCTTCGATAATGCCATCCAGCGTGGCGTCGTCGGCAACCGCTTCGGCGCGTTCGAGCTTAGCCACTAAGCCAATTTCTTGACCGGCTTCGCCAAGCAGCTCGCGGGCTTCCTGCATATCCGCGGCGCTGCGTGGGAAGGAAACTGCCAAATAGTCAACGCCGATCTCGATAGCAGTTTTCAGGTCGGCCTTATCTTTCTCAGTGAGGGCAGGCGCGGATAGACCGCCGCCCTGTTTGTTGATGCCTTTATTGTTGGAGAGCTTGCCACCCACGTGAACCCGGGTGTGGACTTCCTGTCCAATTACACGAGTGACATCCAAAACCAAACGGCCATCGTCGAGCAGTAGGCGGTCGCCTTCCACGACATCATCGGGGAGGGTTTGATAGTCGCAGCCGACGCGTTCTGCAGTACCGCTGTTGGCATCCAGCGCCATGTCCAGGACAAATGGCTGGCCGACATCAAGCTTGACGGCGCCTTCAGCAAAGCGCGCGATACGAATTTTCGGCCCCTGAAGGTCGCCCAGAGCAGCAACACTACGACCAAGCCGCTCGGCGATTTCGCGCACTTCGCCTAAGCGGCGACGGTGGTCATCTGCCGAGCCGTGGGAGAAGTTAAGCCGCACCACATCCACACCGGCTTTGAGCATCGCCTCCAGCACGCCGGGGCGATCGCTGGCGGGCCCGAGGGTGGCAACGATTTTGGTGCGCCGTAACGGGGTATGTAAGTTTGTCGGGGTGTGCGAAATGGGGGCAGTAGACGCCTGGGCTGCTGTGTTCGAGGTAGCATTTGTCACGAGGGCGCTCTCCTTAGGCAAGGGTATTGTTGGTAATTTAGTATTGGACTACGATAGCGTTTATATAGTAATTTTACTACATATTGGATATTTTCTAGCCTTTTGGGGCGGTTAACACGCTATTTATCGGCCTCATGACGCTTAAATACGTATTTTTAGTAATTTTTTTACTAAAAGTACCTCTCATTATTATTGGTCAATTGAGGAGCTATCATGACAATAAGAGTTGCGATTAACGGATTTGGCCGTATTGGCCGCAATGTGCTGCGCGCCCTTTACGAAAACAGCTACCGTGACCGCATTCAGGTGGTCGCCATTAACGATCTAGGCGATCCTTCGCTAAATTCCCACCTGCTTCGTCACGACACCGTGCATGGCCACTTTCCTTTTAAGGTAGAACACGACGCTGAGAGCATCACGGTAGATGGTGATCGTATCGCCATCTCTTCAGAGCGCGACCCAGCAAAACTGCCGTGGTCATCAATGAATATTGATCTTGTGATGGAGTGCACCGGGCTGTTTACCAAGCGTGAGGCGGCGGCTAAGCATATCGAAGCGGGCGCCAAGCGCGTGCTGATTTCCGCCCCGAGCCCCGACGCCGATGCCACCATCGTGTATGGCGTGAATGACCAGGTGCTGACCGCAGAGCATACGGTGGTGTCTAACGCATCCTGCACCACCAACTGCTTAGCGCCGGTGGCTAAAGCGTTAAACGATGCCGTCGGTATTGAGAACGGTTTGATGACCACGGTGCACGCTTACACCAACGATCAGAACCTGTCGGATGTTTACCACTCTGACCCCTACCGGGCACGTAGCGCGACGCACTCGATGATCCCGACCAAAACCGGCGCTGCCGCAGCGGTGGGCCTGGTGCTGCCAGAGCTGGCGGGCAAGTTTGACGGTTTGGCCGTTCGCGTGCCGCTGATCAACGTCTCGCTGGTGGATCTCACCTTCAACGCCGGGCGCGATACCAGCAAAGAAGAGATCAACGCCATCGTTGAAAAAGCCGCCGCGAATTCACCGGTTTTGGCCGTCAACGCTGAGCCGCTGGTCTCTATTGATTTTAATCACGATGCTAATTCATCGACCTTCGATGCCAACCACACCCGCGTGAATGGCCGTCTGGTTAAAGTCATGGCCTGGTACGACAACGAGTGGGGCTTCTCTAACCGTATGCTGGATACTGCGCTTGCCATGCAGGCGACGGCTAAGTAATTCCCTCCTTTTTAAGGGCTAAGGGCAGGTATCGCCCAGCAGCAGCTCCGTTTGCAGCAGCTGCTGGGCGAGGGGAATGCGGCCAAGAATCATCTGCGCGGCGACCCGTCCTTTGCCCACGCTGTCCTGGCGCACCGTGGTTAAACGCGGTGCACGGTATTGCCCTTCGGCAATACCATCAAAGCCGGTAATGCGCAGCTCTTCCGGTACTCGAATGCCGCGCTGTTCGGCGAGCGTTAGCGCCGTGAGCGCAATGCGGTCAGACATGCACAGCAGCAGATCCGGCCGCTGTTCTATGGGCTGGTCGAGAATCTCGGCAATGACTGGCGAGCAGACCTCAAAGGTATTCTCCTCGATATTCCACAGCGGCACCTGCTCCGTATCCACTCCTCGTTCACTCAATGCGCTATGAAAGCCTTCCAAACGGGCGCGGCTGATTGTGCTGGTGTTGGGCAGCAGGGTGTGTTCAGACGTCACACGGCCGTTGCAAACCTCTTTGGTTAAGCGCAGGTTGATAATCGCCGGGCGCTTGGGCAAATGCGTCAGCGCATGCTGAGCGATTTTATAGCTGGCAGCGGTGTCGTCGATATGCACCGTCGGGCAGCCTTCAATATCAAAATCAACGGACACCAAGCTACGCTGGGCAGGCAGTTCATCTAGCAGTTTATTGTTGGGCATTAGCCCGTAAACGATAAAGCCATCGGCGATATTGGCCGAGCCCGGCGGTTGGGAGGCGTGGCCGCGGCCCGGCAAGAGCAGTAGCGTATGGCCGTGGGCGTCGAGTACTTCGGCAACCCCTGATAGAAATTCGCTGGCCACGGCGTCGTTCAAGCTGTAGGTAAGGCTTTCGGCAAGAATCACCGCAATGATCCGCGAGCGGCCGGTGCGCAAGCTGCGCGCTTTGGCATCAGGGCCGCTGTACCCCAGCCGCTTGGCCTGTTTAAGGATCCGTTCGCGCAGGGCTGGCGAAAGCTGATCCGGCCGGTTAAAGGCATTGGAAATTGTCGCAGTGGAGACATTGAGTTCCTGCGCAAGATCCTTGAGTGTCATTCGGCGCTGATCAGTCACGGTACTTCCTTTACAGGCTTTTTTAATAATTGAAAACTTAGCTATTCAAAGGGTGTGCATAATAAAATCGACCCGCTGTGTGCTACCAACTCCCCATGATAAGCGAAGGGAGGGTTAGACACACACAGAGGGTCGTTAATGAGGGTATCTTGGTAGACTCCCGTGCTTAAGCCGCGGCTCTTTGAGTGGGTAGCATCAGTGCTGCACCGCTCTCATCAAACAAGTGTACTTTTTCCCAATCCGCTGCCAGCGACACCTGCTGGCCTTCCTGCCACTGGCTGGGCGCTTCGCTGCGATGGATCAGCAACGTGTCGCCCTGTTTGGGCTCAAGGTAAACGTAAACCTCGTTGCCCAAATACTCGACATTGACGATATCGAAGCAGTTGTCATCGGTGGGCGCCGCTAAGCATAGGTGCTCTGGGCGAATGCCAAGGGTCAACGCTTCGCCGCTACGTTGCTGCTGAGCATTCTGGGGCAGAGCGAGCTCGCCAATCCCCACGGCCCGTACGCGACAGCCGTTGGCGTCGCCTGCGAGTAGCTCAGCAGGCATAAAGTTCATGGTGGGTGAGCCAATAAAGCCCGCTACAAATTTCGTTGCCGGGCGCTGGTACAACTCGTGGGGGCTGCCGACCTGCTCGATGTGGCCACCATTGAGTACCACGATTTTGTCGGCCAGGGTCATGGCTTCCACCTGGTCGTGGGTCACGTAAATCATGGTGGAACCGAGACGGTTATGCAGCCGGGCGATCTCGTTACGCATCTGCACACGCAGTGAGGCATCCAGGTTGGAGAGCGGCTCGTCAAACAGCAGAATACGCGGCTCCCGGGCCATGGCACGGCCCATGGCCACCCGCTGGCGTTGGCCCCCGGAAAGGGCTTTGGGCTTACGGTGCAGCAGCTCTTCAAGCTGCAAAATCTTTGCTGTGCTCATTACCCGCTCATGCACGGTCTCTTTGGCGGTCTTGGCCAGTTTCAGGCCAAACGCCATATTGTCGTAAACGGTCATATGCGGGTAGAGCGCATAGGATTGAAACACCATGCCCACACCGCGTTCCCGCGGTGGCAAGTCATTGACCACGGTGTCATCCATGCTCAGGTCGCCATCGCTAATCGATTCCAAACCGGCGATCAGGCGCAAAAGGGTCGACTTGCCGCAGCCGGAGGGGCCAACGAAAACCACAAATTCGCCGTCGCCAATATGTAGGTCCACATTGTTAATAATATGATCGCTGCCAAACACTTTGTTGATTTTGCTAAGCGTAACACTTGCCATGGGTGACTCCTTGCCGACCTTCGTGCACTGCTTATGTTGGGTCGGCATGTTGTTGTACGGTTTTGGGCGATTAGCTGTTATGAGCGACTTGCATAAAGGCCGCTTGATATCCCGGTAGCGTCAGGCTGTCACCGTCGCGTTGGGAGGCAAAACCGTGGCCCTGCAAATCGCTTTCTATCGCTAACGGCAGGCTAACCGTCTGCGTGTCAGCAGTGAGATTGAAAACACACAGCAGCTTTTCATCATCTTTTTGACGGGTAAAGCCGAGCAGCGTTTCGCCTACATCGACCAGCGTTAAGTTGCCGTCGAACAGCGCCGGGTGCTGGCGACGGAAGGCCAGCATGGTGCGCAGCGCGTTCAAGGTGGAGTTGGCATCATCCTGTTGGCGGCTGACCGCCAGGTCGCGGTGACTGGCCTCCATGGGAAGCCAGGGCTCAACGCTGGAGAACCCGCCATGTTCGCTGTCGCTCCAGGGCATCGGCGTGCGGCAGCCGTCGCGGCCTTTGAACTCCGGCCACAGTACCTTGCCGTAAGGGTCTTGAATGCGCTCAAACGGTACGTCAGCTTCCGGCAGACCCAGCTCTTCGCCTTGGTAGAGGCAGACGCTACCGCGTAGCGAGCAGAGCATGGCCAGCGCCACTTTAGGGTAGGCGTTAGGATCTTCACCTGCACCCCAGCGGGTGGCGCTGCGAACTACATCGTGGTTGGAAGTTGCCCAGCAGGGCCAGGCGTCGCCCGCCAGGCGCTGAAAGCGTTCCAGCACTTCATGGATATAGCGCGCCGAGTGGGGCGTGTTGAGCAGGTCGAAGGTGTAGGCCATATGCAGCTTGTCGCCACCGGCGGTGTACTCGGCCATGCGCTCCAGCGGGTTATCGTCGCCAATTTCGCCCACGGTGGTGGTGCCGGGGTACTCATCCATCAGCGCCCGCAGATCTTTCAAAAAGTCGAGGTTTTCGGGGCGGCTCAGGTCATAGACGTGGCGCTGCCAAGTGTAGGGATTGCTATCCGGTGCGCCCAGGGTTTTAGCTTCGCCCTTGGGTACCGGCGGGTTGTCGCGCAGCTCGGCGTCGTGGAAGTAGAAGTTCACGGTATCCAAGCGGAAACCATCCACGCCCAACTCCAGCCAGAAGCGCATATTATCCAGCTGCGCCTGACGTGCTTCCGGGTTGTGGAAGTTGATGTCCGGCTGGCTGGTCAAAAAGTTATGCATATAGTACTGCTGGCGACGGGAATCGAACGTCCAGGCCGGGCCGCCGAAAATCGATAGCCAGTTGTTGGGTGGCGTGCCGTCCTGCTTGGGGTCGGCCCATACAAACCAGTCGGCCTTGGGGTTGCTGCGGTTTTGGCGACTCTCCTGGAACCAGGCGTGTTGATCCGAGGTGTGGCTAATCACCTGGTCGATCATCACCTTAAGGCCAAGCGAGTGGGCTTTTTCCAGCAGCGCTTTAAAGTCCGCCAGGGTGCCGAACATGGGGTCGACGTCGCAGTAGTCGCTAATGTCGTAGCCAAAATCGAGCATTGGCGAGGTGAAAAACGGCGATAGCCAGATACCGTCCACGTTTAGTGATGCCACGTAATCGAGTTTTTCAGTAATGCCGTTAAGATCGCCAATACCGTCGCCGCGGCTATCCATAAAGCTGCGCGGGTAGATTTGGTAGATAACGCCGCCGCGCCACCAAAGAGTGTTGTCTTGCATCTTAGAATCCATCGTTGACATAAAAAATCCTTAGCCTTTAACGGCGCCTGCGGTAAGCCCTGACACAATGCGGCGCTGGAAGATAATCACTAATACGACCAGGGGCACCGTGACCACCACAGAAGCGGCCATAATCGGCCCCCAGGGCAGTTCGTAGGCGCTGCCGCCTGACAGCAGCGCGATGGCGACGGGCACCGTGCGCTGGGTGTCGGTGAGTGTGAAGGTGAGGGCAAACAGAAACTCGTTCCAAGCGGCGATAAATGCCAGCAGTCCCGTGGTTGCCATGGCGGGCCACATGAGCGGCAGAAATACCTTGGTAATGGTCACCCAGGGTGTGGCGCCGTCCATAATGGCGGCCTCTTCCAGCTCCATGGGTAGCTGCTTCATAAAGGTGGTCAGCACCCACACGGTGAAGGGCAGGGTGAAGATGGTGTAGCTTAAAATCAGCCCGGCGGGGTTGTTGTAAAGGTTGAGCGCACGAATCACCTCAAACAGCCCGGAAAGCACCGCCACCTGGGGAAACATCGAAACGCCGAGAATCACCAGCAGCACCGTAGAGCGCCCGCGAAAGCGCACGCGGCCCAAGGCGTATGAAGCGGTAATGCCGAGTAGCAGGGCAATGAACACCACGCTAAACGCGACGATGATTGAGTTGAAAATGGCGCGCAGAAAGCTGGTCTGGGTGAAGATGCTGATGTAGTTATCGAAGTTCCAGTTCGAAGGCCATAGCTCAACCCGGAACAGGTCGCTCGACGGTTTTAACGAGGTGACCACCGCGTAGTAGAAGGGAAAAACGGCATACACCATGATCAGCACAATCAGCGCCCAAAATCCGATGCGCTTGGCTATTTTGGCCAACTTACGCGTATTCATTAGTCGCCTCCCAATTGGATTTGTTTACGCCCAACGTAGAGGTAAGCCACGGTAGCCAGGGCAATGATCAAGAACAGCAGGGTAGAAGCGGCGCTGCCGTAACCGACATCCTGAAACTCGACCAGCTGTTGGCGGGCGTATACCGACATCGACATGGTGCTGGTGGAATTAGAGGTCAGTACGTAAATCACATCGAAAACGCGCAGTGCATCCAGCAAGCGGAAAATCACCGCCACCATGAGCGCCGGGGTAATCAGCGGTAGCGTGACTTTGAAGAACACCCGCAGTGGGTGGATGCCATCAACTTCGGCGGCCTCGTAGCAATCCTTGGGCAGCATTTGCAGGGCAGCAAGCACCAGCAACGCCACGAAGGGGATGGTTTTCCACACATCGACCATAATCACCGCCCACATGGAGTAGGTGGCGTTAGCGGTCCAGGCGATGGGGGCGTCAATCACGCCCAGGCCCATCAGCATATGGTTGATGATGCCGAACTGGTCGTTGAGCATCCATGCCCACATTTGCGCAGAAACGATGGTGGGGATTGCCCAGGGAATCAGCACCGCAGCGCGCACAATGACGCGACCCTTAAACTCTGCGTTCAAAATCAGCGCCACAATCACCCCGAATACCACTTCCAGGGATACCGACACCACCGAGAAGTAGACGGTGTTCCATACCGATTGCCACCACACCGAGTCGGCCAGTACTCCATACCAGCGGCCATCGTCATAGACGAGATAGTTCTCAAAGCCAATCAGGTTGGCGGCGCCTAAATCTGACAGTGACGCATCGGTGAAGCTGAGAAAAAAGGTGCGCACTAGCGGCCAGCCCGCCACCAGCGTTAGCGCAATCAGCATTGGGGCTAAAAAAAGCCAGGCGGCTTTCACCCGCTGACGGCGAACCTTGGTGCCTCGGCGCTGTTTGGTAGTGAAAGAACGCGCCCCGGCGGGCGCGTCATCATGCTTGATGGAGGTCGACATGGAGGGGCTCCAGGGTTACCAGTTGCGACGCTTCAGGCGAGCCAGTTCGTCTTCAAGGTCAGCGACCGCTTGAGTGCCATCTTTAGTGCCGGAAAGCACATCGTGGGTGGTGCTGAAGAAGGCGTTACTCACCCGACCATAGGCATCGCCGGTGGGAGCAGAGGGCCGTGCAACAGCGTTAACGAAAGTTTCGTAAAGCGTGCCAAAGAAGGGCACCGCTTCGAGTACTTCGTCGTCCTGGTAGAGAGCGTCGATAGTGGGGTTGTAAGAGGCTTGAATGGCGCGGCGCTTCTGCTCCTCTTCACCGGTCAAAAAGGCCACCAGCTCAGCGGCGAGTTCCGGGTGCTCGCTGTAGCGCGATACGGCTAAGTTCCAGCCACCCAGGCCCGCGGCACTTTGGCCGTTTTCACCACCCGCGGGCAGTTGGGTTACCCCCACTTTGCCGCGAACGTCACTGTCTTCGCTTTGGGCCAGCGACCAGGCGTAGGGCCAGTTGCGCATAAACACCGCGCCGCCGCTCTGAAAGACACCGCGCGCTTCCTCTTCGGTGTAATTGAGCACGCCGTTGGGCGAGATATCGCCAATCCAGGAAGCGGCAAGATCAAGTGCCTCGGCAGCGTGTTCGTTGTTAATGCTAATTTCGCCATCAGTTTCCACGACGTTGCCGCCGCCAAAGCTGGCTACCCACTCAAGGGCGTTAACAGTCAAACCTTCATAGGCGCGACCCTGGAAAACATAGCCCTGCATACCGTCTTTGCCCTCAGCACGCTCGGCCTCTTTAATCTCACGGGCAATTTCGGTGAGTTCTTGCCAGGTTTTTGGCACTTCATGGCCATATTTTTCCAGCAAGTCTTCGCGGTAGTAGAGTACGCCCGCATCGGTGAACCACGGCATGGCGACTAACCGATCATCGATGGTGTTGTTGGTGACGATGGTCTCAAAGTGCCCAGCGGCGGCGTCATCGCCAAGCACCTCACGTAAATCCAGCAGGTGGTTGGCGAGCAGGCCGGGCCACACCACGTCGATCTGCATCACATCGATATCGCTGGAGTTAGCCGACAGGATCTGCTGATAAAGCGAAAGTCGCTCGGTGGAGGAGTTGGGTGTAGAAACGACGTCGACGCTATGGCCGGTTTTCTCTTCCCAGGCGCGTACGCCTTCTTGGCAAAGCGTTAACTCCGCGCCTACCGCGCCACAGGAAATAGTGAGTTCTTCAGCCTGGGCCTGGCTTGTTGTGCTCAGCGTACTGGCTATAGCGATGGCAGTAGTGATTAAAGTCTTTTTCATAACGGCGTACCTCGGCGTTTATTGTTGTGGATGGTGTTGCATGAAAATCAGCGTTGAACAGCTAACCAACCGCTACCTTAATCGTTTCTTAATCGATTAAGATTATGCCGCTCAGTTAGCCGCTTGGGCTAGAAAAGTTCAATAGCGACTTTTGTCTAACAAGATTGTTCAGTTTTCACTAAATAAAATCGTTCCTTAGACATTAGTCGCTAATTAGCAACTAGCCGTTGGCAATAAGAGACTTAATCGATTAAGTTTTGGCTATCTTTCCTTAAGCACTGTGGCGTTTAATGACCGCCGCTACCCCCGCTGGGCGAACTGTGCAAGGGAAGTGTTATCGACTCGATCTTAATCGATTTAGACACAAGCTCTTAAAGATAGCTGCGTAAAAAAATAGCCGCTTACCAATAACAATAGGGTACTCAAAACAATGCATAAAATGACATTCAAAACGCCGTTAGCGATTGCGATTGCCGCCGCCAGCTTAGGGATGAGCGGTGTTGCTTCTGCACAAATGACCATGGAGCAGCGCTTTGCCGAACTGGAAGCCCGCATTGAAGCGGCGGAACAGCGCGCTGATGCCGCCGAGCGCCGTGCTGAGATCGCCGAGCAATCACAATCGACCGCCGTGGCGACAGAGAGTGACGCGGAGATCGAAGAGCGTCTGGCCCGGGTGGAGCGTTACGCCGATGGCGAAGAGGGCTTCTCGTTTAACGTTTATGCGCGTTCAGGTTTGTTGATTGGCGAAGATGGTAAAAGCGAAAATGCTGGCCCTTACCTGACCCCCGCGGGTGGAGAGGGTGGCGCCGTGGGGCGTTTAGGTAATGAGCCGGACACCTACGCCGAAGCAATTTTCAATTACCGCATGCAGTTTGATAACGGTGCCAAAGCGCTTTACCGCACCATGATTGCTGATGGCACGACCTCCAGCAATGACTGGACCGGCGGCGAGTCCGATCTCAACGTGCGCCAGGTGTTTGCTGAATTTAGTGATCTTCCCAGTTTTACCGGTGCATTTGAAAACGCCTCTATCTGGGCCGGTAAGCGCTTTGACCGTGATAACTTCGACATTCATTGGCTCGACAGTGATGTGGTGTTCCTGGCCGGTACCGGTGGCGGTATCTACGACATGCAGTTGGCAGACAACTGGAAGTCTAACCTCTCGATTTATGGCCGTAGTTTTTCTGACTATCCGATCGTTGACCGTGAAAACCCCGGACTTGAAGGCGATACCGATAACCTAATCCTGACCTCCAACAACTACTTTGGTAACTGGCAGTGGATGGTCAACGGTATGTCTGCTGCGGACAACGACGAGCGCGATATTGATGTCGGCCAAACCGCTGCCGATACTGGTTTCCACACCATGATTGCTTATCATGGCGACAGCTTCTTCGGCCTGGGCGAAGGCAATTTCAAAGCGGCCGTGTTGCATGGTCAGGGGTTAGGCGCCGAGACCAAAAGCATTGGTTCACGGGGTGATCTAACCGATGACGCCACCGCCACGCGTCTAGCGCTCTACGGCACTACTTATATTGCCCCGCAGTGGCGCGTTGCACCCGCTATTCTGGCTGAAACCAGCGAAGACCGTTATGTCCAGGGCGATAAGTACAACTGGGCAGGGCTTAACGTTCGCTTGGCCAACGAGCTAACGCAGAACTTCGAAATGCAGTACGAAGCTGGCTATCAGTGGATGGATCTCGATCCCCAGGGTTATAGCGGTCGTAACGCCGTGGATGGTGGCTTCAGCAAGTTCACTATTGCCCCCACCTTCAAGCCTGAAGTCGGTGGTTTCTGGCAGCGTCCCGAGATCCGTCTATTCACTACCTTTAGCGATTGGGATGACGACCTCAACAACTACGGTGCCAGCTCACTGGGCAACGAAGGCTTTACCGGCGGCCAGTGGACCTTCGGCGTTCAGACCGAAGTGTGGTTCTAAACGATGCGAGTTGCTTGATGTAACTGTTTCTTCTCCAATGCACTTTGCCCGCGATCCGTCGCGGGCTTTTTTGTAGCGCTTTAATCGCACTGGTTTTAATCGCATTGGTGAACGGTTAGCAGGTCTGCCCAGGGGAGAGCCTATGTCACTTCTACAAGAGAAACTAAAAGCGCCGTTACTGCCGCTTAGCGTGGTAGCCCGGCCGCGCCTAAATGATCATTTCGGTTTAAATGAGCATGTTCGTTTACTGATGGTGCAGGCCCCTGCTGGCTATGGCAAAACCACGCTGCTGGCCGAGCGGCTATCGGCGCTGGAGCAGGAAGCCGCTTGGCTACGCTTGGATCAGCGAGATAATCAGCCCGCGCGATTTTTAGCCTATTGGCAGGCAGCACTCAATGCGCTGCTGGATGAAAAATCGCCGCTGTCACTTGTGGCCGAAGAGGCCGATTGCGTTGGGCAGTTAGAGCGTTGGCTTGGCGAGTTGCCCGAGCAGCGAACCCCGTGCCGTTTGGTGGTGGATGAGTTCGAACACCTGACGCATCCCGATATCTTAGCCGGGCTGGCCCACTGGCTGCGCCACCAGCCGCCCTGGCTAACCTTAACCCTGGCGAGTCGCTCGCGTCCCGCTCTTGGGCTAGCCAGCTTACGGTTACGCGGCGAGATTGAAGAGATCGACCTCAGCGTGCTTGCCTTTGATAGCGAAGAGGCGCAAACCCTGTGCGCAGAGCAGCTCAGCTTTCCACCCACGCGAGTAAGCCTTGAGCGTGCGCTGCGCAGAAGTGGCGGATGGGTCATGGCGCTGAACTGGTTAGTGGAGCGCACCACCACCCGGGCCGGGTTTGATGCTCTGGTTGATCGATTAAGTGGCGCTCACCCTGATTTTGTCGCCTGGTTTGATGAACTGCTCTCCGCTGCCTTGCCTCTGGAGGAGCGTGAGTTAATGTTGCAACTGGGGGTGCTGGAGCGTTTTTCTCCTGAATTAATGGCGCGGCTATTAGAAGGTGAACGTTTAACCCAGCGGTTGGAGGCCTTTGAGCAGGCGGGGCTGTTTATTGAGCGGACCGACCCTCACGCCCAGTGGTACCGTTTTCAGCGCTTGTTTGGTGAGTATCTTCGCCACCGTCGTCACGAGCTAAGCCTTGCCACCCAGCGCACGCTCCACCAGCGTGCCAGTCAAGCGTGGCTAGCGCTCAACGACCCGGTGATGGCGCTGCGTCAGGCAATTCTCGCCGAAGCCCCGGATGACGTGGCCAGTCTACTGACCGCAGAAGGGCCAGCCCTATTGGCAAGTGGTGCCTACGCACTGTTGGCCAAGGGCTTTGCTCTGCTTGGTGAACCGCGGCTAACCACCAGCCCAGAGCTTGCACTGCTGCATGGCTGGGTCTCTCATGCTCAGTTTCAGTTTGATATTACTGCCCGGGTGATTGGCTGGATCGAAGCGCAACTAAATACACCAGAGTGGCAACGGCTTAGCGCTGAATTCGCCACCCTGCGAGCGCAGCTGGCGATTAACCAGGGCAATGCCGAGCGTGCCGCACCGCTAGCGGAACAGGCGCTGGCCGT
The DNA here is from genome assembly GCF_052379125.1 of Halomonas sp. AOP13-D3-9. Classification (NCBI taxonomy): domain Bacteria; kingdom Pseudomonadati; phylum Pseudomonadota; class Gammaproteobacteria; order Oceanospirillales; family Halomonadaceae; genus Halomonas; species Halomonas sp. AOP13-D3-9. Next base: position 56,240 of record NZ_JBQSYH010000018.1, read on the forward strand.
GCCCGCCCGCTATTTAGCCTCAACGCCGCTCACCGCCACCGCCATATTGAGCGAGGCGCGATTTGTGCAGGGGTATTTAGACGAGTCGCTGCAGCGAGTTCGCGAGGTAGAGCGCCAGTCCCGCCAGCGTGAAGATCACCAGCTGCTGCTGTGGTCGTTTTGTCATCAATCCGAAGTGCTGGTTGCCCAAGGGCGCCTACAGGCTGCCTACGATATTCAAGAGCGAGCCTTTGCCCACTTGGAGCGAGCTGAGCTTGAGCATTTACCGGTGGCAGAATTTCTTTACCGGATTCGCAGCCAGGTGCTGTGGGAGTGGCACCGCCTGGATGAGGCCGAGCAGGCTGCCCTAAAGGGGATTGCCGTGCTGGATAGCCAGGGCGAGCGCTGGACGCTGCAGTGCCATATTCAACTGGCAAAGGTTGCTCAAAGCCGCGGCGACCAGGCCCAGTGCGCTGACCATATTCGGCGGCTGCGTAAAATTCTTGCCGAAGGGGAGTACCACATCGACTGGGTCGCGAACGCCCACGCTACGCTGCTGGCCTGGTGGCACTCGACCCAAGATATGGATGCCGTAGAGCGCTGGCGTCAGGAAGCGCCGGCACTGCTTATCGATAGTGCCACCAACCACTTTTCCCAGTGTAACGTGCGGAACCACGCCCGGGCGCTTACGCTGTTGGGCGGCTACGACGAAGCCCACACGCTATTGGAAGCCCTTGAAGCGCATACCCAGCGCTTGGGGCTGGTGACTGATGCCAACCGCAACCAACTCTGCCTGGCGGCGGTTGCCTGGCATCAAGGTCAGTTTGCGCAAGCCAGCCAGCATATGCAGCAGGCGCTTAGCTTAGCTTCTCGCACCGCGTTAGTCGGCAGCTTTTTACGCCTGGGTAAACCGCTTGGAGAACTGCTGGCCAGATTAACCGCCAGCGGCACGCTGGCTCCTTTAGAGCTGGCAAGGGCAGAGCGACTGTTAACGCTTGCTGGTCGTCAAAAGGACTTCGGCAGTGCCCGACGCTTAATGCTGGATGAAACGGTGATTGCCGATATCGTCGCAAGGCCGGATGTGCCCGAGCTAATCCGTACTTCGCCACTGACTCGTCGGGAGTGGCAAATCCTGGGGCTGATTCACGCTGGGCTTTCCAATGAGCAGATCGCCGAGCAGCTTTCGGTGGCGCCTACCACCATCAAAACCCATATTCGCAGCCTCTACCAAAAGCAGAACATTCGACGGCGCGACGAAGCGATTGCCCTGGCCGGGCAGTTGCTAGCGCATATTCAGGGGGAATAAGGAAACAGGCTGGCTACTCCTAACGCCTACGCCCAGAGTTGCCCTGGGGGGAGGATTTTATCTTGTGAGCAACCCTGCATCATGCCAACTAATCAGCAGAAACGATGGCAAGAACAAAACGATAGCAAGGACAAAACAATGATACAGACTCCCTCCACATCCCACTACGTTGGCAGCCAAGGTGCTGACTGGTGGCGCGGCGCCGTGATTTACCAAATTTATCCACGTAGCTTTATGGATAGTAATGGCGATAGCACTGGCAAAGGGATTGGCGATTTGAAAGGCGTGATCGATAAGCTCGACTACATCGCCTCGCTTAACGTCGACGCTATCTGGCTGTCGCCGTTCTTCACCTCACCAATGAAAGACTTCGGCTACGACATCAGCAACTACCGCGATGTTGATCCGATGTTTGGCATCTTGGATGATTTCGACCGTTTGGTGGAGGGAGCCCATGCCAGGGGACTGAAGGTAACGATCGATCAGGTGATGTCCCACACCTCCGACCAGCACGCCTGGTTTGAAGAGAGCCGCCAGAGCCGCGATAACCCCAAGGCCGACTGGTACGTATGGGCCGACCCCAAACCCGACGGCGCGCCGCCCACTAACTGGCAGTCGGTATTTGGCGGCAGCGCCTGGCAGTGGGATACCCGTCGCTGCCAGTATTACCTGCATAACTTCCTGGCTAGCCAGCCGGATCTTAATTTCCGCTCGCCTGCGGTGGTGGAGGCCATGCTGGAGGAAGTGCGCTTCTGGCTAGAGCGAGGCGTGGATGGCTTCCGGCTGGATGCGGTGAACTTCTGCACCCACGGCGAGCTAAAGGATAACCCGCCGCGCCGGGAGATGACCGAAAGCTTTCTAGGCGTTCGCCCCGACAACCCCTACGGCTACCAGCTCCACCAGTACGACAAAACCCAACCGGAGAACCTGGTGTTTCTGGAGCGGCTGCGCGCTCTGTTGGATGAGTACCCCGGCACCACCAGCGTGGGCGAAGTAGGTGATGACGACGCGCTGGGCGTGATGGCGGAGTACTCCCAGGGCGGCAAGCGGCTGCATATGTGCTACTCGTTTAACCTGCTGACCGATAAAGCCGACCCCAGTTATCTGCATGAAACGCTGACCGAAATGGAAGCGCGTATTGGCGATGGCTGGCCCTGCTGGGCGCTGGGCAATCACGATGTCACACGGTTGGCGACCCGCTGGCAGGCGGAAGGGCAGTTGGATAAGCTGCGCCTGTATATGGTGTTTTTGCTCAGCCAGCGGGGTAGCGTATGCCTTTACCAGGGTGAAGAGCTCGGCCTGCCCGAAGCGGAGCTGACCTTTGAACAGTTGGTTGATCCCGCCGGTATTACCTTCTGGCCGGCCTATAAAGGTCGCGATGGCTGCCGCACCCCGCATCCATGGCAGGCGGATGCTCGCCATGCAGGCTTCAGCAGCGCCACGCCCTGGCTGCCGGTGCCTGAGTCACACGTGAGCCTGGCGGTAGATCAACAAGATCAGGATGTCGATTCACTGCTCAATGCCTACCGTGAGTTTTTAGCCTTCCGCCGTACACAGCCTGCGCTGGTAAAAGGTGGTGTGCTCTACCACCCGGTTCGTGATGAGGTGCTTTGCCTGGAGCGCACCTATCAACAAACGCGCTTACTGATTGCACTCAATTTTAGTGGCCAAACGGTTACCCGTGCAGTACCTGAGGGGGCTGAAGCTCTCGCCGGTGCTCCCACGTGGCTTAACGGTGAGTGGCAGGAGGGCGTGCTGACGCTACCTCCCTACGGAATGGCGATTGCCCGTTGCCCGCAACCCCAGGAGGACGCGCCATGGGACGTTTAACCCTCAGCGGCATCGGTAAATCCTTTGACGGCGTGGAAATCTCCCGGGATATCGATCTCACCATCGAAGACGGCGAGTTTGTGGTGTTTGTCGGGCCTTCCGGCTGCGGTAAATCCACCCTGTTGCGCATGATTGCGGGCCTGGAGGATATCAGCGAAGGGGATATGCAGCTGGATGGCCAGCGGATCAACGAGATTCCGCCCCAGGAGCGGGACATCGGTATGGTGTTCCAATCTTACGCGCTCTACCCACATATGAGCGTGGCCGAGAACATGGCGTTTGGCCTGAAGCTGGCGCGGACTGACAAGGCGGAGATCCGCCGCCGCGTCCAGCACGCAGCTGAGATGTTGCACCTCACCCAGCTCCTGGAGCGAAAGCCCAAAGACCTCTCCGGCGGTCAGCGCCAGCGGGTAGCCATTGGCCGCACCCTGGTAAAAGAACCGGCGGTGTTTCTATTTGATGAACCGCTCTCTAACCTGGATGCCGCGCTGCGGGTGGATATGCGGGTGCAGATCGCCGCGCTGCATAAGCGCTTGAACGCCACCATGATCTACGTGACCCATGACCAAGTGGAGGCGATGACCCTGGCCGACCGCATTGTGTTGCTATCCAAGGGTCGTATTGCCCAGGTGGGTGCGCCGCTGTCGCTGTATCACTTTCCCCAAACCTTAGAGGTGGCTGAGTTTATCGGCTCACCGCGGATTAATACGCTGCCAGTGGTGGTGGTCGACCCCGGCGAGCGCCAAACGGTGGTGCGTTTGCACAGCGGTGAAACGCTGGCGGTGGCAGTCAATGGCCAGCAGCTTCAGGCGGGGGAAAACGCCACGCTAGGGCTGCGGGCCGAAGATTTCGTCGCCCCCGAGCAGGCCGATACGACGCTTAGCGCGACCCTGATGGTGGCCGAAAAATTAGGCTATGAAACCCTGGCCCACTGGCAGGTGGCGGATATTGCCGCTCCCTTGACCCAGCGCTTGGATGGCCTTGCCCGTTTAGAAGAGGGGCAAGTCTCTCGTTTGGGCATCGCGGGCCAGCACTGTCATCTGTTCGACCAGCAGGGCAATGCCTGCCCGCGTCAAGTCACGATAGATGGGGTTAGCCAATGATTTTTTAATTTTTTAAAATTTTTTTAAAAGAGTGCATCCAAAACGTCTCCTCGCGGGTATTCCCTATACAGCCGCTATTTAAGGCAGCTGATAATAAACCTTTAGGAGACTGAAAATGACCATTAATCATCTAACGCGGGCTACTCTGGCCGCCACTCTGATCGCATCCTTCAGTCACGTCGCGCTGGCAGATATGACGCCTGCGGACGTCCAGGTACCGGACGGTAACAAGATTGCGCTCGAAACTGTCGGCGTTGGCGCGATCACTTATATGTGTGAAATGAACGACGAAGACACCATGGCTTGGGTTTTTAAAGGCCCGCACGCTGCGCTTAATGGTAGCGACGGCAGCCAGGTTGGCAGTTATTACGGCCCGCCCGCTACCTGGGAAGCGCTGGATGGTTCAAAAATTACTGGTACCCAGCTAGCTACGGCTGCCAATGGTAATGGCAATATTCCGCTCCAGCTTGTTGAAGCCAACCCCGCTGAAGGCGAAGGCGCAATGACCGGCGTTAGCTACATTCAGCGCTTGAACACCCAGGGTGGCGTTGCTCCCGATGTGGCCTGCGATATGGATCACGACGGTGCCACGGCGGTTGTTACCTACCAGGCGGACTACATCTTCTGGACGGCCGAATAAGTCGACGAGAGCGCTAATTCCGCTGGGGGCTCGTTTGTCGAGCCCCCAGCGGCTATGCTGTCTGTGAAAAAGACGACTGGCGTCGGCGCCGTCACCAGGGAGCTAGGGTTTGACTGACGACTCTTCAGAATTTGATCATGCTGCGGCATTAGCCAACTGTGCCCGTGGCGAGCATGACGCCTTGCACCAGCTCTATGTTCACGAGGGTGCCCGGCTATTAGGTGTTGTGGTAAGAATCGTTAAAGATCGCGGTATGGCCGAGGATATTGTCCACGATGCCTGTCTTAATATTTGGCAGCGCGCCGATAGTTTTGATCCCGCCAAGGGATCTGCGCGAGCGTGGATATTTAGCGTGGCGCGTCATTTGGCACTGAACGCCATCCGTTATCGTGACCGTGAAATCACTTTTGATAGTCACGACCTGACTGAACTCGACGATGCGGAACATTTCCAGCATGCCTCTGTTGTCGGTGAAGCCTTCGATTGGCAGACCGGCCAGCGGATGGATAGCTGTTTAGAACAACTTGAACCAGAGCGGCGTAACTGTGTACTTCACGCCTATGTGGATGGTCTTAGTCACGCGCAAATTTCAGCGCATACAGGGGCGCCGCTAGGCACCGTTAAAGCCTGGATCAAACGCAGTTTGCTGCGCCTACGGGAGTGTATGACATGACTCGCCCCAGTCAGCACGAACCAGAACACGACGATGACCATGCCTTGGCAGGTGAATACGTGCTGGGCACGCTGTCGCTAGAGCAGCGCAAAGCACTGGAGGCGCGGTTACCTAATGAACCCGAGTTGGAAAAAGCCGTGATGGCCTGGGAAGAGCGTTTCTTGCCCTATACCGCTATCACTGATCCGGCAACGCCCTCCGATTACTTATGGCCGCGAATTGAACGCAGCCTGGCGTCACGGGAAGCGCTTGGTAAGCGTGCTCGACCTGCCTCCGTCATGCCGCCAAGACCCCGCCGCATGCTACACAGCTTGCCGCTTTGGCGTGGCGCTGCCGGGTTTGGCTTAGCGGCGGCGTTAGTGCTGGGGGTGATGCTGGCTAATGAAGTCACCGAGCCGACTATTTCAACGACGCCCGAGTACATGGTGGTGCTGCTGGCGCCGCAAACGCAGTCAGCGGGTTGGGTGGTGCAGGCTTCATCGCGGCAGGAAATCGAGTTGATCCCATTGGGTACCTTCGAAGTGCCTGAAGGTAAAGCGCTAGAGTTCTGGACTAAAGCGGACGAATGGCAAGCGCCTGTATCGCTCGGTTTAGTGGAGCCAGGCCAGCCGATTCGGATGCGCTTAGACCAATTGCCGCCGCTGGAAAATAACCAGCTGTTTGAGCTCACGTTGGAAGACGAAACCGGTTCGGCTACCGGCTTGCCTACGGGCCCCATTGAGTTTATTGGCCGCGCGGTCGAGATTTAGCCTCTCAAAAGCGCTTGTTAAACGTGTCTTTAAAAGAACGTTAAACCGACCTGGAACAGGCGCTCCACGTCGCGAATGCGGCGCTTGTCGATCACGAATAGAATTACATGGTCACCGCTCTCAACCATCACATCGCCATGCGCGATGATGACCTCTTTGCCGCGCACAATCGCACCAATGGTGGTGCCATCGGGCAGGTCGATCTCACGAATAGTGCGGCCCACCACTTTAGACGACTGCTTATCGCCGTGGGCGATGGCTTCAATGGCCTCGGCGGCGCCGCGACGCAGCGAGTGAACGTTAACGATGTCGCCCCGGCGCACGTGGGTGAGCAGGCTGCCAATGGTGGCTTGCTGGGGTGAGATGGCAATATCGATCTCGCCGCCCTGAACAAGGTCAACGTAAGCAGCGTTGTTAATCAGCGTCAGCACCTTCTTCGCCCCCAAGCGCTTAGCCAGTAGCGACGACATGATATTGACCTCGTCGTCGTTGGTCAGCGCGCAGAAGATATCGCACTCTTCGATGTTCTCCTCTTCCAACAAACGCTTGCTGGTGGCGCTGCCATGGAGCACCACGGTGCGATCCAGACGCTCAGAAAGCGTGGTGCAGCGCTCCAGGCTGTGTTCGATGATTTTGACCTGGTGGCTATGCTCCAAATGCTCCGCCAGGCGCTCGCCGATATTGCCGCCCCCGGCGATCACTACCCGGCGAAAGTCCCGTTCGACTCGTCGCAGCTCGCTCATCACCGCACGAATATCCCGGCGGGCAGCGAGGAAGAAGACCTCATCGTCGGCTTCGATGACCGTATCGCCGCGGGGGATGATCGGTCGGTTACGGCGGTAAATGGCGGCTACGCGGGTATCCACGTTGGGCATATGGCGGCGCAGAAAAGCCAAATCCTGACCCACCAGCGGGCCTCCGTAGAACGCTTTCACCGCCACCAGTTGTACCAGCCCACCGGCAAACTCCAGCACCTGTAGGGCGCCGGGGTGCTCGATCAGGCGGCGCACGTGGTCGGTGACCACCTGCTCAGGGCTGATGAGTACATCGATGGGGATGGCTTCGTGGGCAAAAAGGCCTTTACGGGTCAGGTACGCCGTGGCGCGCACCCGGGCAATTTTGGTCGGCGTGCGAAACAGCGTATGGGCAACCTGGCAGGCGATCATGTTGATCTCGTCGCTGTTGGTCACGGCGATCAACATATCGGCGTCTTCGCAGCCCGCCTGACGCAGCACAATGGGGTAGGAGCCCGCCCCGGTAACGGTGCGGATATCGATTTTGGTATGCAGCTCACGCAGTTTTTTAGCGTCAGTATCAACGACGGTGATGTCGTTCTCCTCGCGGGCGAGGTGCTCTGCCAGTGTGCCGCCGACCTGGCCGGCGCCGAGAATAATAATTTTCATTAGTTGTCAGGTAACTCCGGCGACATGTGAATGCAGATACTCACCTATCCGAGGGGAAGCTGTCGAGGGTAGGGAGCGTCAGATCTACTTTTGGCCGACGAAAAGGGCTTTTTTACGTCTTTTTGACGGCTAACGCCTTAAACGCCATCGAATTTTTACGCCTGCAATCTCTAAGCTCAAGGTGCCAATCACAGGAGGCACTTTCATGAATATTGCATTGCTCATTATCGCGACCGGCACAGCGGCGTATCTATTTTATGCGCTTATCTGCCCCGAGCGTTTTTAGGAGATCACCATGAACGATATGATCGCTATTTACGCCCTCGTGGCTCTGCTTAGCGTACCACTAGGTATCTACATTGCCCATGCGCTAGGTACCCAGCCGAACCGTCTCGACACGCTATTTGGTGTGATCGAAAAGCCAATCTACCGCTTGGCGGGTGTTAACAGTCAACACGCCATGACGTGGCAAGTGTACGCGTTAGCCATCTTGAAGCTGCATGTGGGCTTGATACTGCTGGCATGGCTAGTGTTTATGTGTCAGGGCCTACTGCCACTCAACCCGGACGGCATCCCCGGCATGCCTTGGGACACGGCGCTGCATACAGCGGTGTCCTTTGCTACCAACACTAACCAGCAGCACTACTCTGGCCAGGCGCAGCTTTCGCATTTAAGCCAAACCTTCGCCATTGTCACGCTGCAGTTCTTAACCCCCGCCACGGGGCTCGCAGTGTTGGTCGCCATTGCCCGCACTTTGTTAGTCGCTAAACCTGCCAAGGTGTTAAAAGGCGTTGGCAACTACTACCACGACCTTACCCGCACCCTGGTGCGCGTTATGTTGCCACTGGCAGCGGTAGTCGCGCTGTTGCTCACATGGCAGGGCGTACCGGCCAGCTATCAGGCCGCCCACCAGGTAGAGATGCTGGATCCCCAGGTGGAAGAAGTGCAGTCGATTCCCCTAGGCCCAGTGGCGTCCATGGTGGCGATCAAGCAGTTGGGTACCAACGGGGGTGGCTGGTACGGGCCCAACTCAAGCGTGCCGTTGGAGAACCCCACGCCGGTGGCGAACGTTATCGAAACCGCTTCACTGACGATTATCCCCGTGGCGCTGCTTATTGCGATTGCTCTGATCAGTGGCCGACGCCGACTAATGATGGGCATTGGCGCCGTGATGATCGCGTTCTCACTGATCTCCACCTCTGTGGTGGTCTATTCAGAACGCATGCCCAATGCTGCTTTGATCGAACTCTCCCAGCCGGGGGCCAATTTAGAAGGCAAGGAGCTGCGTTTTGGCACTGACCTTTCCGCTCTGTGGGGCAGTTGGACGACGCAAACCTCCAACGGCTCGGTTAACGCCATGCACGATAGCTTCAATCCCATGGGTGGCATGATGCTGCTGATGGATATGTTTGTGAACGTGACGTTTGGTGGCGTGGGCGTCGGGCTAATTGGCTTCTTCCTCTACCTGATGTTGGCGGCCTTTGTTGGCTCACTGATGGTAGGTAGGTCGCCCGAGCTTTTTGGCAAACCGTTAGAAACCCGCGAGATGCGCTGGATTTCACTGGCGATTCTGGCTCAGCCGCTGGTCATCCTGGGGTTGAGTGCGCTGACCGTGGCGATGCCAAGCGCTGCCGCCAACTCAAACCCAGGGTTCCATGGCTTATCCCAAGTGCTTTACGAATTTACTTCCGCGTTTGCCAATAACGGCTCTGGTTTTGAAGGGCTGGGTGATGACACTCCATGGTGGAATATCGCCTGCGTGGTCGCCCTGTTGATTGGCCGCTTCTTACCCATGCTGGTGCCGTTAGCCGTTGCCGGTTGGTTGGCCGCTAAGCGCACGGCACCGGCGGGGCGCGGAACCCTCCCCATGGATAGCCCCGCCTTTATGGGCTTAACCGCAGGGGTGATTGTGATCGTCAACCTGCTTGGCTTCTTACCGGCGTTAGTGCTTGGCCCGATTGCAGAATCCGTCGTGCAAGGCTTCTAGGAGAAAAGAGATGTCACATACAGAGCTTGCTAAACAGCCGCGTCGTTCGCTGCCCATTGGCCAGGTCGTCGCCGGCGCGGTAAAAGGGCTTGCGCCCCATCTACTGGCGCGCAATCCGGTTATGGCAGTGGTCGCCATTGGTACGGTGGTGTGTTTTGGGCTAACGCCCATTGCCTTTGCACAGGGCGAGAACGGCGGCTTTGCGCTCACCATTGCGCTACTGCTGCTCGCCACCGTGCTGTTTGCCACCGGTGCGGAGTCACTGGCGGAGTCCCGGGGTAAGGCCCATGCTGGCGCGCTGCGCAAAACCAAAGGGGAGCTCAAGGCGGCTAAGCTAAACGCTGACGGCACCACCAGTGCCGTGACCGCCGACTCACTGCGTAAAGGCGACCGAGTGAAGGTGGTGGCGGGTGAGCTGATTCCGGCAGATGGCGATATCGTCGAAGGTGCGGCATCTATCAACGAGTCGGCGGTGACCGGTGAGTCCGCGCCGGTGCTCCGTGAAGCGGGTACTGATAACAGTGGCGTCAGCGCGGGCACCAAAGTGCTCTCGGATCAGCTGATTATTGAAGTCAGCGCCAACCCCGGTGAGTCCTTGCTGGATCGCATGATTGCCTTGGTAGAGGGCGCCAGCCGTCAGAAAACGCCTTCCGAGCTGGCGCTTTCGGTGCTGCTGGCGATGCTGACACTGGTGTTCCTGATCGTGGTGGTGACGCTGGTGCCCATGGCCGCTTTCGTTGGGGTAGAAACCTCGACGGTCATGCTGGTAGCGCTACTGGTGTGCTTGATTCCCACCACCATTGGTGGTCTTTTACCGGCCATTGGTATTGCCGGTATGGAGCGCGCCATGCGGGCCAACCTGGTCGCCAAGTCAGGCAAGGCGGTGGAGATTGCTGGCAGCATCGACACGCTGTTGCTGGATAAAACCGGCACCATTACCCTGGGCGACCGCCGCGCGACGGAGTTCGCACCCTGTCAGCAGGTGTCGCGGGGCAAGGTACGCGACGCGGCGTTCCTGACCTCCCTGGAAGACCCCACGCCGGAAGGCCGCTCGATTGTGGCGCTCGCCACCGAGCAGGGGGTGGATGTGCAGCTCAGTGAAGAAGCCGATGGCGCTACCTTTGAAGCCTTCAGCGCTGAAACCCGGCTTTCAGGGGTTGATCTAACCAGCGGTAAAAAAATACGTAAAGGTGCCCCTAATGCCATCGCCGAGTGGGTAAGGGCGCAGGGCGGTGATATCCCAAGCGACTATAACCAGGTCATTGAGCGTATATCCCGGGATGGTGCCACCCCCATTGCGGTGGCGGAAGATAAGCAAGTCTTGGGCGTGGTAGCACTGTCTGACGTGATCAAAAGCGGCATCGCGGAGAAGTTTGCCGAGCTGCGTGCCATGGGTATCAAAACGGTGATGATCACCGGTGACAACCCGATTACCGCTTCGGCCATAGCCGCCACGGCTGGGGTCGACGACTACATTGCTGAGGCCACGCCTGAGCGTAAGCTGGCGCTGATTCGCGAAGAGCAGGCCAGTGGCCGTCTGGTGGCCATGGTGGGTGACGGTACCAATGACGCTCCGGCGTTGGCCCAGGCCGATCTTGGTCTGGCCATGAATTCCGGCACCCAAGCCGCCCGCGAAGCGGCCAATATGGTCGATCTGGACTCCGATCCCGGCAAGCTAATCAGCGCGGTGGAAATTGGTAAGCAACTGCTGGTGACACGAGGCGCACTGACCACGTTCTCTTTGGCGAACGATGTTGCTAAGTACTTCGTGATTCTACCGGCACTATTTGCGGCAAGTTTCCCGGCGCTGGGCGTGCTGGATGTAATGAACCTGCATTCACCCACTACGGCGGTGCTGGCAGCCGTGCTGTTCAATGCGCTGATTATCCCTGCATTGATTCCCTTTGCGCTGCGTGGCGTGTCCGTAAAGGCCGCTTCGGCGACGGTACTATTGCGCCGCAATCTGCTGATCTACGGTCTTGGTGGTCTGCTACTACCGTTTCCTGCCATCAAGCTGTTCGACATGCTGATTGCGCTGTTTATCTAGGAGAAGCGTCATGAATATAGGTATTAAAGATCCCACGGCGATTAATGACGAAGCGCAGCAGGCACCAACGTTTGAGGCAAAAGCTACTTGGGGCAATGCGCTGCGCTTTATGATGGTGATGGCCGTTCTGCTTGGGCTGGTGTACCCCTTAGTGACGACAACGGTCGGTGGCTGGTTGTTTCCTGAGCAGGCGCAAGGCAGCTTGGTTCGCGACGCCGATGGTCGGGTAGTGGGTTCAAGCCTGGTGTCGCAAACCTTTGTCAGCGATGAATACTTTATCGGTCGCCCGTCAGCGGCGGGTAATGATGCGGGCGGGGTTTCGGGCTCTAATCTGGCACCTAGCAACGAAGCGCTTCGTGAGCGTGCCCAGGCCGATGCCCAGGCAATTGCTCAGCGGGAAGGCGTCAGCGTCGATCAAATCCCGGTTGATCTGATCACCGCGTCGGGCTCCGGGGTTGACCCGCATATCTCGTTACCCGCCGCTGAATTACAGGTCGCAAGGGTAGCGCAGGCGCGTGAAATCGACGAAGCTAGCGTCACTGAGCTGATCGACCAAGCGCTTGAAAACACGGGCTGGCTGGGGTCGCCAGTGGTCAACGTTTTGCGATTGAATGTGAGTTTGGATGAGCGTTTTCCCGTCGCCACCACCACGTCGTCCGTTACCCCTATGGAGTAGCTAAATGTATTCAGCGGATCAGCGACCCGATCCTAATGCATTGCTAAAAGCCGCGCGCCGAGAGGCGCGCGGCTGTTTGCGTGTATTTTTGGGAGCCGCCCCCGGCGTAGGCAAAACTTACACCATGCTACGCACGGCCCGGGAGCGGGCAGAAGAGGGCGATGATATCGTAATTGGCGTTGTGGAGTCCCACGGGCGCGCCGACACCGAAGCTCTCTGTGATGGGCTGTCACGTATTCCACTAGCGCCTTTACAGCACCATGGCCGAACGTTTTATGAATTCGATATCGATGCGGCTCTAGAGCGGAAGCCCGCTATTCTGCTGGTAGACGAGTTGGCCCATCGCAATATCCCCGGCAGCCGACATCCACGGCGTTATCAGGATATCGAGGAGTTGCTGGATGCGGGGATCGATGTCTGGACAACGGTGAACGTCCAACATTTGGAAAGCCTCAACGACGATGTGGCTCGGATTACCGGCATTCGCATGCGCGAAACCGTTCCCGATGCTCTGCTAGAGCGCGCCCGGGATGTATCGCTGGTGGACTTAACCCCCGAGGAGCTGCTCGAACGCTTAAGACGCGGCAAGGTATATATCCCGGAACAGGCACGCGCCGCCATGGAGGGCTATTTTAATGAGTCGAACCTCAATGCGCTGCGCGAGCTGGCGATTCAAACCATGGCCGAGCGGGTGGATGCCGATGTAAAAGTGGCTATGGATGCCAGCGGTAGGGCAGGCCCTTGGCCGGTAAGGCCACACCTGCTGGTGGTCGTTAACGGGAGTGAAGACGATGTGTCCCTCGTGCGCGCAGCCCACCGAATGGCCGAGAGGCGACTGGCCGTATGGCGGGCGGTCTATGTAGATAAAGGAGTCGCCTCGCCCGAGCAGCAGCTAACGGTTGAGAAAATATTTAGCCTGGTGGCCCGCCTGGGAGGCGATTCACTTCGCTTGCAGGGGCATAGCCAGCTAGGTGAAGTGATCAACTACGCCCGCTCGATTAATGCCACCACAATTATGGTGGGCCGCGACGGCAAGCGCCGCTGGTGGCCCTGGTCGCGGCCGCTTGCCCAACGCTTGATCGCGCATACCGATGTCTTTGATATCGTGGTAGTGGCTCAGGGGAGCATGAAGCAAGGTAGGCGTAAGCGGCAGCCTAGCTGGAGAGTGCGCCCACCCCAGTTACTTGCCACCAGCTTGGCGGTGATGGCCTCACTGGGAATCGCCCACCTGCTAGAACCTTGGCTGGAGCTTGCCAATCTGTCACTGGTGTTTTTAGCCGCCGTGCTGTTCAGCGCTATCTGGGCGGGCACCGCTATGGCCATGTTCAGTGCCGTGGTGGGCTTTTTGGTGTTTAACTTCTTCTTTACCGAGCCGCGTTTGACCTTTGCCATGGTGGAACGGGGGCAACTGTTGACGGTGGTGTTCTTCTTTTTGGTAGCGCTAGTGGTGGGGCAACTGGCGGGTCGTGGACGCCAGCGCTTAGTCGCACTGCGGGCCAGCCGCGACCAGACCCAGCTTCTGCTGCGCTACGCCGAGCAGCTTTCTACCGCCACCGACAGTGCCAGCGCCGCCAAAGTGGGTGTCGATACGCTGGTGCAGTGTTTTGAAGTCCCCGTTATCTTTATTGAAACGGCGGAAAGCGCTAGTGAGGTGCAAGTGGTCTACGCGCTACCGGATTCCGAGCGTTTGGATATGACCGCCAAGCAGGCAGCGGTATGGAGTTGGCAGCACCAAAAGCCGAGCGGTCAGGGCACGCAAACGTTGAGCCAGCAGGCGTGGCGCTTACTTCCGCTCGCGGTGCAGGGAGAAAAAATAGGGATGCTGGCACTCAAACTGTCGGCCAGTCCAAAGGCACTCCACCATGAGCGTGAGTCGCTAATTGACACCCTGGTGCGCCAACTCAGTATGGCCCTGGAGCGCACACGATTAGTGGCCGAATTGAATACAACACGTGTGTCCGAAGAGAACGAGCGCTTACGTTCCGCGTTACTCTCGTCGGTTTCTCATGACTTGCGCACGCCGCTGTCATCTATCATTGGCGCCACAAGCTCACTGATTGAGCTAAAACCCCAGCTCAGTGAAGGCGATCAGCGCGAGCTGCTAGACGGCATATTATCCGAGAGCGAGCGGCTCAACCGCTATATTCAAAACCTGCTCGATATGACGCGGCTGGGGCACGGCACGCTGAAAATAGAGCGTGACTGGGTGTCGTTTGACGACGTCATCAACTCAGCGCTGAAGCGACTGGGGCAATCGCTAAAACACGTCGTGGTACGGAAACAGTGGCCTACTACGCTGCCGCTGTTGTACGTTCATCCCGCGCTGGTGGAGCAGGCGCTGGTTAACGTGCTGGATAACGCCCAGCGCTTCTCGCCACCCGGTGGCGAGCTACTGATTAAGGCCCACCTTAATGAAGGTGATCCAGCCACATTGGTAATCACCATTGAAGACCAAGGCCCAGGGATTTCCCCCGAGCTGCGCGAGCAGGTATTTGATATGTTTTACAGCGGCGGCGACGGTGATCGCAGCGCCCATGGCAGTGGCCTCGGTTTGGCCATTTGTCGTGGCATGATTGGTGCCCACGGCGGCACGATCAACGCTGACACAGGCGAAAATGGCCGAGGCACCGCTATTGTCATTACGCTGCCACTGTTAGGTGCAGATATGAGGAGGATGGATGAAGAATGAGGGTAACGGGCGCATTCTGATTGTTGACGACGAACAGCAAATTCGCCGTTTTCTGCGTATCAGCCTAACCTCCCAAGGCTACGGTGTGCTGGAGGCAGAGAACGGTGAGCAGGCCTTGGCAGCGGTATATACCCAATCGCCAGACGTGGTGCTGCTTGATCTTGGCCTACCCGATATGGATGGCCACGAGGTGCTGCAGGGGATTCGTGAGCACAGCGCTGTGCCGGTAATTGTAGTATCCGTGCGGGATCGGGAGGAGGAGAAAGTCTTATCGCTGGATAACGGCGCCAATGATTACGTTACCAAACCCTTCGGCATCCAAGAGCTGCTTGCCCGCATCAGAGCTGTCCAGCGTCAGTCGCAGCAAGCTAGGGGAGAGGTGGCCGCTAGCTACTATGTTAGCCAGGGGCTGGTGATCGATCTTAAGTTAAGGCAGGTTTCTCTGCACGAGTTACGTGTGCATTTGACCCGCAAAGAGTTCGCCGTGCTGTCCCGTCTTTGCCGCTATGCCGGGCGCGTAGTCACCCAGACCCAACTGCTTAAAGAAGTATGGGGGCCGACCCATGTAGACGACACCCATTACCTGCGTATTGTGGTCAGCCGCCTGCGCCAAAAGCTCGGCGATGACCCCCAAACACCCGTACTGCTACAAACAGAAGCCGGGGTCGGCTATCGGCTGTTGGTAGAGCCAGCGCAGCGACCTGCAACTTCTTAGTGATCTGAAAAGTAGCTATCTGAAAAGCAATAGTGATCTGAAAATACTAACGGCGCCAGAACATCGGCGTCATCAGCACAACCACCGTCAAAATTTCCAGGCGGCCCATCAACATACCGATACACAGCAGCCATTTGGCCGCTTCTGGTAGCGATGTAAAGTTACCTGCCGGGCCAATAATATCGCCAAGGCCGGGGCCGACGTTGGCCACCGCAGTGGCAGCACCAGAGAGGGCCGTCACTAAATCCAGCCCAAGTGCTGAAAGGCTCAGGGCCAGGGCCGCAATAGTAATAAAGAAGAAGAACGAGAAAGCCACCACGCTTCTGGAGATATCGCTGGTAACCGGCTGGTGATTATAGCGGGTAGTAAATACGCCGTTGGCATGAATAAGATAACGCAATTGGTTGAGCAGCATTAGCATGGCAATTTGAAAGCGGAAGATCTTCATACCTCCACTGGTAGAGCCACTACAGCCGCCCACAAAAGTGAGGTAGAAAAAAGCGGTTACTGGTAACGCGCCCCATAGCGTGTAGTCATCAGAGGCGTAGCCAGTGGTGGTGACCACTGAAATCACGTTGAAAGTGACGTGGGTAAGGGAAACAAACCAATCATCGCCTTGCAGCACCCGCCACCCGCTAAGCACCACTATCGCAGCCAGTAACAGCTTTAAAAGTCCGCGTACCTGCTGGTCTTTCCACAGGGCGGTGCGCGATGTGCGAATAAAGCGGATATATAAAACAAACGGCAGGGCCCCACTTAGCATAAAAAAGCTACCCATCCACAGTAGCCATGGCTGCTCGGCGTAGGCCCCAAAGGAAGCATCCGAGTTGGCAAAACCACCGGTAGCCAGGGACGTCATGCCGTGCACAACGGCATCAAGCGGTAGCATGCCCCCCGCCCAGTAACTTGCCATGGCCGCAAGCGTCAGGGCTACATAAACGCTCAGCGTTGCTTTGGCAATACCGCCGGTGCGGGGCATGACTTTATCCGACCAGTCGGAAGACTCGGTATGAAATAGCCGCATACCGCCTACTTTCAGAAACGGTAGAATAGCTATGCCCATCACAATAATACCAATGCCGCCCATCCACTGCATTAAGCCACGCCACAGCTTTAATCCGTCGGATAAGTGCTCAATTCCTACCATCACCGTCGAACCGGTGGTGGTAATGGCGGAGACAGACTCAAAGACGGCGTTAGTCACGCTGAGCTGGGGGGCGCCTAGAATCAGCGGTAGGCTCGCAAAGCCAGTGATGCTTGCCCAGCTGGCCGCTGTGAGCACAAACATTTGCCAGGGCTTTAGCTCTAGCGACACCTTGCGCGTGAGTAGCCAAGTGGCCAGGGTAGCACTAAGAACAATCAGAATAGACACGCCAAAAGCAGGGGCGTCTGGGTCATGCTCTACCAGCAATACGATCCAGGGAATCGCCATGAACATGGCAAGCACTAACCACAATACCGCCATGATTTTAAATATTTGCGCCCAGTTACGGTAAGCGTCTCGGTAGTACAGGCCGCTGGGAAAAATGGTCATATTGCCGCTCTTAATTTGCCCTAGTGTTCAGCGTGGTATCTCACCATGGCAATTACTAAAAGTCTGTAAAATTCTCCTAAAAAAATGATGCTAGGCTAAAAAAAACGGCCCCCAAGGAGCCGGTCGTCCAAGCGAGAGTAGCTTTGTTGTCACCGGGTATAAAATTAACCTTTAACGCCCCCGGCGGTTAACCCGCCAATAATCCAACGCTGGCAGATCAGGAAGGCCACAGTGATTGGCAGCCCCGAGAGCACGGCAGCAGCGGCGAAGTCGCCCCAGCGCTGATTATGGTCGGCCAGATACTGCTGGGCGCCCACCGCCAGGGTGAGCTTATGCTCATCCACTAGCAGCACCGACGCCATGGGGTACTCCATGATGCTCATCACAAAGGCCAGGATGAACACCACCATCAGAATCGGCACCGACAGCGGCAACAGGATGTAGCGAAACGCCTGCCAGGTGCTTGCCCCGTCCACCATGGCGGCTTCTTCGAGCGACCCGTCGATGGATTCGAAGTAGCCCTTGATCGTCCAGATGTGCAGCGCCACTGCGCCGAGCGAGGCGACAATCAGCGCGCCATGGGTGTTGATCCCCAGCCAGCCGACGAACTGACCCAGCCGGTCGAACAGCGCGTAGAGCGCCACCAGCGAGAGCACGGCGGGGAACATCTGGAAAATCAGCATGCCTTTCAACAGCGGCTCCTTGCCCTTAAAGCGCATACGGGCAAAGGCGTAGGCGCTGGTGGTTGCTAACATAAGAATTAATACCGATGACACGACTGCTACTTTGATGGAATTCCACAGCCACAGCAGTACCGGAAAGGGGGGCTGGACGATGCTACCGTCCGGGCGCTCCCAGGGAATACCCAACGCCAGTGACCAGTGCTCCAACGAGAAGCGCTCGGGGATCAAGCTCCCCGAGGCAAAGTTTCCCTCACGAAACGAGATTGAAATTACCAACAGCAGCGGAAACACGATCAGTGAAACAAAGCCGATCAGCGCCATATGGGCGCCCCATCGCCGTGCGCGAATGGAGCGGGGTTGGACTATCGCCATCGTAAACCTCCTAAACTTTAACCTTGGAAAGCCGCAAATTCACCACCGACATGCCCACCACCAGCAGGAAGATCAGCGTGGCAATGGCTGCCGCCAGACCGAAGTTCTGGCCGGCATCCTGGAAGGCGATGCGGTAGGTATAGCTCACCAGCAGGTCGGTGGTGCCCGCGGGCGTGCTGGCACCCAGAATGTCCGGGCTGCCCCCGGTGAGCAGCGCAATCAGTACGAAGTTATTGAAGTTGAATGCAAAGGCGGCGATTAACAGCGGCGTGAGTGGTTTGATGATCAGCGGCAGGGTGATCTTCATCAGGTTAGTGATCGGCCCGCCGCCGTCTACCGCCGAGGCCTCGTACAGATCGCCGGGGATCGACTGAATCAGCCCCATGCACAGCAACAGCATGTAGGGGTAACCCAGCCAGGTATTGACGATCAGCAGCATGGCTCGGGCTATCCAGGGGTCGGTAAACCACTCCGGCGAAATGCCGAACAGTGCCTCCAGAATCATGTTCACCTCACCAAAATGCTGATTGAACATGCCTTTGAAAATCAGAATCGAAATAAACGCTGGAACCGCGTAGGGCAGTATCAGCAGTGTCCGATAGACCGCCTTGCCCTTGAGCTGATCCCACTGCAGCAGCGAGGCGAGGACGAACCCCACGGCCAACGTGAACAGTACGGTGAGCCCGGCAAATACGAAGGTCCAGACAAATATCTGCATAAACGGCCCGCGTATATCCGGGTCGGTGAAGATCTTGCTGTAGTTGGTGAAGCCCACGTTCACCGGCCACCCAGGGGTGATGCGTTCGCCGTTCTCGGTGACGAAAAAGCCAATATCGTTATCCGGCGTCAGCACCTGACCCTCCTGCTGATCATAAAGGCTGCCGTTGTCACGAATCTCATAGCGGTCGATCATTGGCGCGAACTGGCGCAGGCCCGCCATGCGTAGCTCGGTGCCCCCGGGCGTTTGCAGGCGCAGCGCCTGGAGGGCGTCGCGGGCCTGGATAGCTGCGCGAATGGGAAGCGGCTCACCTTCGGGCGGGCCGTCTACGGCTTGGGTTGGAGCGCGACGGACTTCGCTGTTAGTTAGGTTGATCGCGGCGGATAGTAGCCGGTCGTTGTCGCCCGCAGGAGCGTCGCTTTCCAGGTAGAGGCGCACCAACTCGTCCTGCTGGTAAAGCGAATAGGAAAAGGCTGCGCCCTCTGCTTGGTAGCTTTGGGCGGTGAGCTGAGCGCGCACGCGCTCCTGGCTGAGCAGGTTGTCCGAGCTGTAGTTACTGAAGCTAATGCCGACGGTATACACCAGCGGGAAAATAACGAAAACGCCAAGCCCGGCCACTGCCGGGAAAATATACCGGTGGCTCATCAGCGAACGTCGACTGAATACCACGCCCAGCGACGTGCCAAGCACTAAAAATAGCAGCGCAAATACCCATTGGCCGTGCAGATAAAAAGCCATCACCAGCCAAAGCAGGGCCAGTACCATCAGCCCGATCACGCTGCGCATTGCCCAGCGGGAATAGCGTTCGGCCACATGGCGGGAGCGGTGGCGGGGCAAACCCCGCGAAGCATTCGTGGTAAACATTAAAGATGTCCTGCGAAACTGCCCGGCCTTGCCAGCGGTGTGCCATGGCAGGGCAGTGAAGGAAAGGCGAGTGGCTACTGGCGCATACGCCGCGCGGCGGCATCCAGTGCTTCCTGGGGGGACTGACGCACGCTGCCGATGTTTTGCAACGCGGGTTCCATGGCTGCCCAGAAGGCGCCCATTTCAGGAATGTTCGGCATCGGCATACCGACTTCAGCGTTCTCGAGGGTAGCCGCGATGTTGGGGTTGTCGGCAAGCTCGGCCTGATAGTCGATGTGGGCCACGGCCCCCAGCGACCCATCGCTGTTGAAGATGCGCATACCCTCCTCGCTGAGCAGGTAGTTTTCCAGAAACTCGACGGCCAGAAAGTCATTGGGCGACGCTGAGTTGATCATTGCCGTCATAACGCCAAACATGGGCTTGGCACGTTCGTCGCCGACCTTGGGAAGCAGGGCGACGCCGTAATCAATGCCGCTGCGCTCAAGGTTCGGCCAGGCCCAGGGGCCGCTAATCATAGTCGCCACTTCGCCCTTGTTAAAACGATTATCCATGATGCTGTAGTCGGTTCCCCGCGGCACCACGTCGCTTTCGATCAGCTCGACCAGCAACTCAGCACCCTGTACGGCGCCTTCGTTGTTAACGCCAATATCGGTAACGTCGTAGCCTGCGTCAGTTTGTTTAAACGGGTAGCCACCATTAGCGGCTAGCAGCGTCCAGCCGTAGTAGGGCTCGCTGTAGTCGAACAGGATGGCTTTTTTACCCTGTTGAGAAAGCGTCTCGTCCAGCTGCATTAGCTCGGCAAAGCTCTCCGGCGGGGTGTCCACCAGGGCTTTGTTATAAATGAGCCCGAGTGATTCCACTGAAATGGGGTAGCCATAGGTTTCGCCATTCCACAGGGCAGCTTCCCAAGAGAAGTCATAAAAAGACTCACGGAAGCTGTCACTAGGCGCTACCTGTTTTAATAGGCCGCTTTGTGCCCACTCGCCAATCCGGTCGTGTGCCCAGATCACGATATCCGGCCCTTGGCCACTACCTGCCGCCTGTTGAAAACGGTCTGTCAGGTTATCCGGAAAGACCACCTCAACTTCGATGCCCGTCTCTTCAAGAAACTGATCGGCCAGCAGCTGAATGCCTTCCTGGCCCTTGTTGTCGCCCATCCAGATGGTTAAGCGGTCATCTTCGAACGCGAAGGCTGGCAAAGTTGCTCCTGCAAGCAGGGTGGCGGTGATTAAAGGCGTAAATCTGGGCCGATGTCTTGCCATCATTTAAAAAGCCTCAATTTTTGTTATAAAGGATGGTGGCGTTGCCACCTGAACAGGCTTAGCCTCGCCAATTCAGTCGGCAGCTACCTCATCCTTAAGGGGCGTAGTGATGGCGTATATCAGGGGCGTAGAAACATTAAATAGAAGTAGGGGGCTAAAAACCTGTTACAGGCTCTACCAAATGCGCTTTTGAGGGCATGAGCGTGTCCTCGCTCAAGCCAAATGCAAAACATACGCCATGCATAATTAGCCAACTGGAAATTCAGTTGTCGCATATTTGACATGCGATTTGTGACGTACAGTCAGCGTATAACCTAGCGTTAGGGGGCCAAGGCGGCCAATCAGCATTACGGCCATGATAATTAGCTGGCCCGCGGTACCCAGCTCACTTGTAGTGCCACGCGATAATCCTACGGTGCCAAAAGCAGAGACAACCTCGAACGCTATATCTAAGAAGTCGTCTTTTACAAAAATCGTCAGCATAAAAACAGCTATGAAAATGGTTGCCATGCCGATAGTCGCGGTAGCTAACGCTTTTAGTAATGTTTCTCGACTTAGTGAGCGACCAAAGAAGTTTACGTTTAAATTTCCTTGAAGAAAAGATTTTGTCGCTGTGATTAAAATGAAAAAAGTAGAAATCTTAATGCCGCTAGCAGTTGAGTTAGGTGCGCCGCCAATAAACATAAGCAGAAGCATTAGAACACTAGTGCCTGCTGTTAGAGCACCAATTTCGAGCGTGTTGAATCCAGCCGTTCGAGGAGTAACACCTTGAAACCACGCGGCCAGTAGCTTGCTCCAAAAGCCTTCTAGCAGGCCTAGCGTGTTGGGGTTGTTAAATTCCAAAATCAAAACCGCCGCAGTAGCGAACAAATTGAGAAATAAAGTAGTGGTTAAGATAATTTTTACGTATACCGAAAGCCGAGGCCATGAACGCTTTTCCAATAATTCCATAATGACGATATAACCAAGTCCTCCAGTAACAAAAAGTACTGTGACAGATAGCGTGATGCCGGGTTGAGAAACGTAATCTGATAAGCTATCTGGAGATAGCGCAAAGCCCGCGTTATTAAATGCGGAAATGGTATAAAAAAGCGCATTATACAGCCCGTCACCCCAGCCGAGTTCGGGAATAAAAAAGTAGCTAAGTACAATAATTCCAATGGCTTCACTGGCAATGGCGAATAGCGCAATAGAACTCCCCGCTTTTCTGGCCGTTTGAAGGGATACTTCATTGAAAGCTTCTTGTGCCACCAGCTGTTGCTTTAGGCGTAACTTAAAACCAAGCGCTAGAGCGGTCAGTACTGCAAAGGTCATCAACCCTAGTCCGCCTAATTGAATCAGGCATAGGATGACGAGCTGACCGAAGGTCGTGTACTGACTGCCTGTATCGACAACCACAAGGCCCGTTACCGTCACGGCGGAGGTGGCAGTAAATGCGGCCTCCATCCAAGAAACTGGAGCGACGGTGGCAAATGGCAGTTTTAGCAGGCATGTTCCAATGAAAATTAATATGAGAAAAGACTCAAGCAATAGCCAAGGGGGCTTAATGCTACGTTTACGCTTTGGCCCTTTGACGATCGTTTGGTGAGGGGTCTGGTCTTGTAAGCTTGCTTTCATAAGTTTTTAACGAGTTTTCTTAATTCATCAAGCCAGCCGCCAAGTACTAAGCGATCACCTCTGCGTATTTCCCAATCGAGGCCAGGGTGTGCATGCACTTCTGTATTTCTTTTGATCACTAAAGCCGCTACATCAACATCTTCGATGATTTTTCCAATGGTTTTTCCAATTAAGTCCTCTGTTGTATGGAATTCTACGACAACATAGTCCTTCCCCAGGTTTAAGTAATCATGAACCATTGGGTAATTCAATTCCTGAGAGATTCGTACACCCATTTCATATTCAGGTGCAATAATACGTGTTGCACCAAGCCGTTCAAGGACTCTGTGGTGTTGATTTGTCAGTGCTTTCGTCCATACCTTTGTCACACCTAATTCTTGCAGCTGAAGCGTTGCCAACATCGCTGCCTCAACGTTTCTGCCTATCGCTACCACCGCTGCGTCATAACTGCCCGCATTTAGCTCTATAAGCGCGTTTTCATCTGTTACGTCAGCAATGACTGCGTGAGTGATCTCATCGGCTAAGCGATTGACACGCAGCTCATCAGCGTCGATCCCCAAAACCTCATGACCAAGCTGAGTTAGCTCACGGGCAATAGTCGCGCCGAATATGCCCAGACCAATGACGATAAATTGCTGTTTTTCAATCATGATAAAGCGCGGCTCCACAGCTTTGAATTACGTAAATTTATATGCTGTAGCTCTATTGCACAATAGCTGTGTAATCCTACGTTAGCAGACGTAAAAATTGCGTAAAAAAATTGCTTCAATTGAGTCGCATGTACCTGCGTATGGTTAAATTATAAATAAATACTCTTTTAATGGGGCAATATGGCTGTGGGGTTATTTCAAACAAATCCCAATTCGTATTTTCGTATTTTCGTGTTACTCACTTGGCTATGGGGTCTGGCGGTATATAATTATCAGGCGGAAAATCCTGTTATATCCATATTTCCGTATCTTATACCAGTCATTTTGATTGCATGGGGGCATGGTGTTAAGTGGGGATTCGTAGTTGCAGCTTTGGCAACATTGTCTGCTATGTGTGCAGATTATGCGGAAATTTACACTCAAACCGAGCTGATCTATTCTGGTATTGCCACCTATGCGAAATTAACAGGCGCCGCTATTGGTTTCTCCTTGGCAAAAATAATTCATAAAAACATAAATCCAATGTGATGCCTCTTCCTTTGGCATCAGCCCAAGCTGATGCTTTATGCACTGCCTGATGAATTAAAGCATACTTCATTATTGGCTCATCTAGCTCGCCTTCGCCTTAGTGGGCGTAGCAGCGGCGTATATCAAGGGCGTAGAGTGAGAGTGGAAATTCCTTGACCAATCACAGCCGTAAACGCATCGAAAGAGAAGCGGCAGATGCTATTTTGTAGTAAAATTACACGAATTATTGCGTATAATGCCCCCTTTACGGTAGATTTTAGGTAATCTAACTACATTAGATGCCTAATTATAAATAGGAGCGACGATGAGCCAGTCCACTGCTTCCCAAGGTGCACCGCTGGGCGATCCGAATCACGCTATTGATTTAGCGCTGTTTGGGGCGCTGGGTGATCTTGCCATGCGCAAGCTATTTCCTGCCTTATACCATCTTGATCGCGAAGGCTTGATGCCTGAAAGCACGCGCATTATGGGGCTGGCCCGTCATGAGCACGACGTTGCGTCATTTCGCAAAATGGTCAACGACGCCCTGCAAAAACGGCTGAAAAGCAGCGAGCAGGATAAGCAGAGTCTCGAGCGCTTTCTCGCCCGCTTGGATTACTTAAAACTCGATTTTTCAAGCGTTGAGGGTTACGACGCTATTCGTCAGTGGCGCAAAGGCTCTCCGCGCCCAATGGTGGTCTACCTCTCCGTTGGTGCTTCTATTTATGGCGATATCTGCCGTCATCTGCAGGCCAGTAAAAGCCTGGACGATGAGGCCCGCGTAGTGGTGGAGAAACCCATCGGCTACGACCTGCACTCATCCATTGAAATTAACGATGCCATCGGTCAAGTGTTCCCCGAATCGCGGATTTACCGTATTGACCACTATTTAGGTAAAGAGACCGTACAGAACCTGATTGCGCTGCGTTTTGCCAACCCGTTGTTTGGTACCCAGTGGAACCAGAACAATATCTCCCATGTGGAAATTACCGTTGCCGAAAAAGTGGGTATCGAAGGGCGATGGGGTTATTTCGACCAAGCGGGTCAACTGCGGGACATGGTGCAAAACCACTTGCTGCAGCTACTGTGCTTAATCGCCATGGATCCGCCCTCCAATCTGGATGCCGATGCCATTCGCGATGAGAAGGTGAAGGTGCTTAAAGCGCTCAAGCCGTTTGTGGGTGAAGCGCTTGGTCGGGATGTGGTGCGCGGCCAATATATCGCCGGTACTAGCGATGGTCAGTCGGTGCCGGGGTATTTAGAAGAAGAGGGCGCCAACACCCAGAGCCAAACCGAAACCTTTGTGGCCATGAAAACCGAAGTGGCTAACTGGCGCTGGGCAGGCGTACCGTTTTACTTGCGCACCGGCAAGCGCATGCCGGATAAGCTCTCACAGATCGTGATCCACTTTCGCCAGCAGCCGCACTATATCTTCGACCCGGATCAACGCGGCATCGCCTCGAATAAGCTGATTATTCGCCTGCAGCCGGAAGAGGGGATCGCCCTGCAAGTGCTGACCAAAGATAGCGGCTTGGATAAAGGCATGCGCCTGCGCCCCGGCCC
Source organism: Halomonas sp. AOP13-D3-9 (assembly GCF_052379125.1). Lineage (NCBI taxonomy): Bacteria > Pseudomonadati > Pseudomonadota > Gammaproteobacteria > Oceanospirillales > Halomonadaceae > Halomonas > Halomonas sp. AOP13-D3-9. The sequence goes on from NZ_JBQSYH010000018.1 coordinate 81,807, forward strand.
GCTGCACTTGGACTTCAACAATGCCTTTCCCAAATCGCGGATACCTGATGCCTATGAGCGTCTGCTGCTCGAAGTCATGAAAGGCCAGCAGTATCTGTTTGTCCGCCGGGATGAAATCGAACACGCTTGGCGTTGGTGCGACCAGCTCATTGATGGCTGGAAAAAACGCGACACCCCGCCGCGCCGTTACCCAGCAGGCTCTTGGGGCCCCGTTGCCTCCATCGCCATGATTACCCAAGACGGCCGCAGCTGGTACGAGGATTATTAATATGAGCCAAGCACGCCAACAGTTGGCAGAGCAGCTTGCCGAAGCCGTTTTTCAGGCGCTGCACGACGACTTAAACCATCAAGAGCGCGTCCTGCTGGTGGTTTCAGGCGGTTCCACCCCGGTGCCTTTCTTTAAGGCGCTGGCGGCCAAACCGCTACCCTGGGAGCGCATTGACGTAACGCTTGCCGACGAGCGCTGGGTCGATGAGCAGAGCAGTGATAGCAACGCTAAGTTGGTGCGTGAGCATCTCCTTCAGGGCGACGCTGAAGCGGCTACTTTTATACCGTTAACTTGCGGTGCGGCAACCCCCGAAGAGGGCGTAGATGAAGTAGCCAAGCAAGTGGAATCACTGGCATGGCCTGCCAGCGTGGTGATTTTGGGTATGGGGGGAGACGGCCACACCGCGTCACTGTTTCCCGATAGCCCTGAACTGACTCTGGCGCTCGCCACGGAAGAGTTGTTAGTGGCGGTAAGAACGCCTAGTCAGCCGCAGCCACGGATTACCTTTTCGGCCGACCGCCTGCATCAGGCGCGGCGACATATTCTGCATATTACCGGTGACGATAAACGCGCCGTATTGGCCAAGGCATTAAGCGGCGACGATGTTCGTCAGTTGCCTATTCGTGCTTTTTTAACCTGCCCATTGGCCATTTATTGGGCGCCTTGATCGTTTGCTGGCTTAGCCAATAATAAGTTGCTTGGAGACTCACTAATGACTATCGACAAACAGTTACCCTCTACCCGTACCGCAGAGCTTGATAGCATCTGCTTAAAAGCCGAAGTGATTCCGGTCATCACCATTGAGCGCTTGGAAGATGCGGTACCGCTAGGCCGCGCCCTGGTAGAAGGCGGCTTAACCGTGCTGGAAGTGACCCTGCGTACCGATTGCGCACTGGACGCCATCAAGCGAATGAAAGAAGCGCTGCCGGGTGCCAGTATTGGTGTGGGTACCGTGCTCACTCCCGCGCAATATCGCCAAGCCGAGCAGGTCGGCGCTGATTTTGTGGTGACACCGGGCGCCACTGACGCGCTTTACCGCTATGGCGTAGAAAGCCCCGTGCCGATGCTGCCAGGCGTATCGACCATTTCTGAGCTGATGACCGGCTGGCAGTACGGCTACCGTCGGTTTAAGTTCTTCCCCGCGGAATCCAGCGGCGGCGCCAAAGCGATCAAAGCGTTTGGCGCACCGATTCCAGAAGCGCGTTTCTGCCCCACCGGTGGTATTACCGTGGACAACGCAGACTCCTACCTGTCACTGCCGAACGTGATGTGTGTAGGCGGCTCCTGGTTGACGCCCAAAGCAATGGTCGATGCTGAAGATTGGGACGGCATTCGCGAACTGGCCCTTCAATCAGCTGAGCGCTTTCATCACTAAGTAGGCATTCATAAGTAACCTGTCGCAGGTTACCTAAATGCTGGCCCTAGTTATGGTTTTTAACCATCGCTAGGGTTTTTTTATAGCGAAATTATGCCATTCGCGTATCGTAGCCGCCTGCGTACGACCAAAGACGTATAACGGGCTATATTCAGCTCAACTAAAATGGCGAAACGATTTGTCTGACATTTCGCTCTACGCGCATACAGTAACGTGCGTGCCACTTACAATGATCATGAGGTGAGTCAAAATGCACGCTTTGACCCTGGCGTCTTTCCTGTTTTTTACAGGGCTTGTCGCCTTTATCACTTGGCGAATCACCCGCCGAGATGACCACTCAAGCACCAGCGGCTACTTTCTAGCAGGACGTACGCTTACCTTCCCGCTGATTGCTGGCTCTCTATTAATGACCAACCTCTCTACCGAGCAGATGGTAGGGTTGAACGGGGCTGCTTTTGCTGATGGTTTAAGTGTGATGGCCTGGGAAGTGGTGGCGGTTATCGCACTGGTGGCGTTGGCACTCTTCTTCCTGCCGCGGTTTTTGAAAAGTGGTATTGCCACGCTGCCGCAGCTACTCGAGATACGCTTCGATAAGACCACCCAGCTAATCACCAATATCATCTTCCTGATCGCTTACGCGGTGATCCTGCTGCCGATTATTCTCTATTCCGGCGCCATCGGCCTGCAGGGGATGCTCGACCTTCAGGGACTCACCGGCATCGAGTCCTCGACAACGCTGCTGTGGCTAACGGTATGGATCGTCGGCATCATCGGTGCGGTGTATGCACTGTTTGGTGGGCTTCGTACGGTGGCCGTTTCGGATACGCTTAACGGCGTTGGTTTGTTGATCGGTGGTTTCGTGATCGTCTATTTCGGCCTGCAGGCCGTGAGTGACGGCAGCGGCATTATGGAAGGTTGGAGCATCCTCAAAGAGAGCGACCCGGATAAGCTCAATTCAATCGGCGGCGCTGAACAGCAGGTGCCGTTCTTTACCCTGTTTACCGGCGTTTTCCTGATTAATCTATTTTATTGGAGCACCAACCAGCAGATTATTCAGCGCACCTTTGCGGCGAAAAATCTGGCTGAAGGCCAGAAGGGTGTTCTGCTGACCGGTCTGTTTAAACTGCTGGGCCCGCTGTATCTGGTGCTGCCGGGCATCATTGCTTACCACCTTTATGCCGATCAGGGCGTGCGTGCTGACGAAGCCTACGGTCACTTGGTGTTTAACGTACTGCCGCCGTATCTAACCGGGTTTTTCGCCGCGGTGATGGTCGGTGCGATTCTTTCGTCGTTTAACTCCGCGCTGAACAGTACCACGACGATTTTCAGCCTGGGCATCTATAAAGGTGTGCTGAACAAAGAGGCGACGGAAGAGCAGGTGGTGAAATCGGGTAAGGTCTTCGGCTGGATCATGGCCATCCTTACCATGATTATTGCGCCGCTACTTGCTGGCCAGGAGAGCCTGTTTGGTTACCTGCAGAAGATGAACGCGATCTACTTTATTCCGATTCTAGCAGTGGTGCTGGTCGGGCTGCTAACCAAACGTGTTCCGCCTATGGCGGCCAAAATCGCCCTGGTGGGCGGCTGCTTGCTGATTGCCGCTGGTTACTTTGTGCCACCCTTCACCCTGCTGCCGCAAGTTATGCACGAGTTCCACTTTGTGGCGATGGTGTTTGTGCTGTTGGTCGTCGTGATGCTGATTATCGGCAAGCTGCGCCCACGTGAAACCGATTGGATTCAGGAGCACAGTGGCGATGTGGATCTAACGCCCTGGAAAGGCGCAGTACCGGCCGGTATTGTATTGGTCGTGTTAGTGATTGTGATGTATATAAGCTTCGCTGGCTGATTCCACCTTGTCGCTGATCGGTGAAGCCACAACAGCGTAAAAAGAAGGCCCCGCTAGTAACTGCTAACGGGGCCTTTTGCTGGGAGGTTTATAGGAGAGTTATGCCAGGCGCAGCGGCAGTTCAGCCAATCCTGTGATGCCGGTTTCGACTCTATACAGCGAGCCGGCTGTGGGTTCTTGGGCTAGCTGCTCCGCGCTAAATCCCTCTTGTGCGGTGGTGATATATAGCGTTTTCAGATCAGGGCCTGCAAACGCCGGGCAGGAGGGTTGGCTGACCGGCAGCTCGACGCGGCCTATTATTTCGCCGTCATGATCCAAACGCACCACTTGCCCAGCTCCCCACAGCGCTAGCCATAGGCAGCCTTCGCTATCCATGACTGCACCGTCGGGGTTGCCCTGGCTTGAGAAAAAGTCCGCCCAGGGCTGCGGCTCGCCCTGGGGCCAGCCGTCGCTATCCAGCGCCCAGCGCATCACCACCCCTGTCACCGTATCGGTAAACCAGGCAAACTCGCCATTTTCAGCAAAGCAGATAGCATTGGGAATGGTCAGCCCTGAGCGCAGCCGCGACAGCTCGCCGCGGTGCAGGCGGTAAAGGCTGCCAGCGTTTCTTTCAGCGCTTTTACCCATGCTGGAAAGCCACAGGCTGCCGTGGCGATCAACTCGGGCGTCATTGCTGCGGGTGATGGGGTTGTCGGCCTCGAAATCACACAGCTTTTCGACCTTGCCGCTGCCTGGGTCGAAGCGGCTTAGGCGGTCTTCGCCGACTAACAGCAGGCCACCCTCTTCAAGGGGCGCAGCCAGTGACACCCGATGATCAAACTGAAAGTGGCCGCTCTCGCCGCTGGTAGGGGAGAGCCAGTGCAACTGCTTTTCAAGAATATCGCACCAATAAAGGCGCTGATTTTGGGCGTCCCACTGTGGGCCTTCACCTAGAGTGCAGCGGCAATCGACCGCCAACTCTGCCTGCCACGTTGCAACATGCATACCTGTATTCATTGTTATTGGATCTCCTTATTGTTCTCCTGCCAACCAAGCATCGACGAGGGCTTGTGCCTGTTGACCTACCTGGGAAGCGCTTTGGCCGGGTTTGTATAAAGCGCTGCCCAGCCCTGCACCATCGACACCTGCTGCGCGCCAAGCGGCGAAGTTATCGACCCCAACGCCGCCAACCGCATACAAAAGGGTGCCTGTGGGAAGTACTGAGCGCACTGCCTGCATACCCTCTAATCCTACCTGCACCGCGGGGAAGAGTTTAAGTCCGGTGGCGCCTGCATCGAGTGCATCGAAGGCCTCAGAAGGTGTCACAATCCCCGGCCAGCTCGCCATACCGAGTCTATGCGTCTCTTCAATGACCGCAGGTCGACAGTTGGGAGAAACGATTAAGCGCCCACCAGCAGCGTGAACTGCACGCACCTGATCCGAAGTGAGCACCGTACCCGCACCAATGACAGCGCGCTCGCCAAATGCGTCGACCAAGCGGCGAATACTCTCCAGCGGGTTGGGTGAGTTAAGCGGTACTTCAATCTGGATGATACCCGCGGCCAGCACCGCTTGCGCAACATCTACGGCCTCATCAGGTGTTACACCGCGTAAAATACCAATCAGGGGCAGCGACATAGCCAATTTCTCCATACTTAAATTATTTTAACGCGTGATGGGCGAGGCGCAGGCCTGCTAAGACGGCGGTGTCACCATTCACATGCTGGGTCTTATAGCCGATCGCATTGAGCGCCAGCGTATAGCGCTGACTCAGGGCTTGGTTACCAATCAGCATGATCGGCTTATCGTTGGGGCACTCACGGCAGGCGCCAGCGAGCTCAAGGCCAATGGCGAGTCCAGAGAGCCTGGCCGCCAGTAAGGCGCCACGCGTGTCGCCCGCAGGTAGCCGACCATCGAGCAAATCCTGCGCTCGCAGGCCGAACAGTCGGCTACTAAAGGTTTCGGGCGCCGCGTAGATCTCGCTAACTGCTGACATAAACGTCTCGCGGCAAGCGGGGTCTTGAAGCTCATCGCTGCCGATTGAGTGGCTCAAGACCGATTGGTTGGCCAATAGCTGGTAAAGCTCGCCGGTCAGGTAGGTCGAAAATCCACTCACTGCGCCCGCCTCCAGGATTGCCCATTTGGCGTGAGTGCCGGGCAGGCAGGCGAGGCCAGTAAAATCTGGCGAATCAGCGACTAGCCCTGCCAACTGGGTCTCTTCACCGCGCATCACATCAAAGTGAGTTGCGGTACCGCGGGTTTGGCTTAAACCAGGCAGCAGGTAAACACGTAGCTGGTCGCCGGTAAGCGTTGGCGTTACTGCGCCCTGGCTAAGTTGATCAAGCCGCGTGGGTACAGGTAAATAGGCGGCTTCCCGCCAGCCCTGCCGGGCGCCCGCCATACCGCACACCAGCACATCAGTCTGGCCAGAGGTGGGCAGCCAGCCGCCCACCAGCCGTAGCAGTTCGGCTTCATACTCATCGGCTTTGAGCGACAGCATCCCCTTGTCGCTACTGGCTTGGGCAATTACTTGGTCGTGTTGATTGAGGCCCCAAGCGCGCAGGTTGCTGGAGCCCCAATCAACGGCAATCCAGGTTAATTGGTCTGCAATGTCAGCTGTTTCACTCATCTCGGTTGATCCCATGGCTTACCACTCCGCAATAGAGCCATCTTCATGAGCCCAGACCGGGTTGCGCCAGCGGTGGCCCACCTTGGCGCGCTCCTCAACGAACTCTTCGTTGATCTCCACGCCAAGCCCAGGCCCTTGGGGAATGGCACAGAAGCCATCTTCAATCGCCAGGGCTGATTTATCGACCAGGTAGTCGAGTACATCGTTACCCTGGTTGTAGTGAATACCCATGCTCTGTTCTTGGATAAAGGCGTTGTGGCTAACCGCATCCAGCTGTAGCGAAGCGGCTAAGGTCAACGGGCCGAGCGGGCAGTGGGGCGCCAGGGCAACATCGTAGGCGGAGGCCAGCGCGGCAATTTTGAGGCCTTCGCTGATGCCGCCGCAGTGGGAAATATCCGGCTGGATAATATCGATCATACCGTCGGCCAGCAGATCGCGGAACTGAAAGCGAGTATGCAGTCGCTCACCGGTGGCCAGCGGGTAGCCTAGACCACCAGCAATATCTTTTAGGCAGGGCAGGTGCTCGGGGGCAACCGGCTCTTCCACAAACATGGGGTGGAAGGGCTCTAGCTCGCGTAGCAGCGCTTTGGCCATGGGGCGGTGCACGCGGCCATGGAAGTCGATGCCGATACCCACGTCTGGGCCCACCGCATCGCGGGCTTCCGCTACCCGGGCCACGGCTTCATCGACCTTGCGGTGTGAGTCGACGATCTGCATCTCGGGGGTGCCGTTCATTTTGAAGGCTGTGAAGCCTTTTTCGACCAACGCTTTGGCACCCGCGCCCACATCGCTGGGGCGGTCACCGCCGGTCCAGGCGTACATGCGCATTTTGTCGCGCACGGCGCCACCTAACAGCTGGTGGACGGGCACACCCAGATCGCGACCTTTAAGATCCCACAGCGCCTGGTCAATACCGGCAATGGCGCTCATCAAAATAGGGCCACCACGATAAAAACCTGCGCGGTACATCATGTTCCAGAGGTGTTCGATGCGGTGGGGGTCTTGGCCAATCAAGTAGTCGGAAAGCTCGTGCACCGCGGCTTCAACGGTTGCCGCACGGCCTTCAATTACCGGTTCACCCCAGCCGTAGCAGCCTTCGTCGGTTTCAATCTTGAGAAACAGCCAGCGCGGGGGAACTTGCCAGGTCTTGAGTTTGGTGATTTTCATGAGATCAGATCCTTATTAATTGACGATGCCAAGATCAATGGCGGTGCGGCGCAGTACTTCTTTCGCGGCACTCTCTGCGCCGCTGGCATCGCTGTTGCGTATGGCGTCAAGCACCTGACGGTGGCGTGCAAGGCTGTCGTCTAGCGTATCGGTGCGGTGTTGCGAACGGTGTATCAGCGCCATGATCGAAGGGCGCAGTAAATGCCCCATTTGGCGCCAGACTAAATTGTGGCTAGCCCGGTAAGTGGCATCGTGAAAGGCGACGTCGTACTCGGCATGCTCAGCACGGGCTTCAACACTGCCTGCGCTGCTCGCCATGCCTGCAAAGGCGATCTCTAGGCGCTCTATGTCTTCAGCCTGGGCTGCCTGCGCCGCCAGACCTGCCACTACGGGTTCGGCAGAGTAGCGAAAGGCGTAAATAGCCCTGACCAGCTGCGGGTCAAGGTTGACCAAACCGGTCATCCATTCGCTCATCAGCGGGTCGAGCAGGTGCCAGTCGCCGATTTCGCGTACCAGCGTGCCGCGCCCCGCGGTGCGCTCTAACAACCCCGCAGCGGTGAGGCTGGTAAGGGCGTTACGCACCTGGTTACGGCTAACGGCAAAGTGTTTGCCGATATCCAGCTCGCGGGGAAAAACATCGCCGGGCTGCCAGTGGCCTGCCAGCAGTGCCTGGGCGAGTAAACGCGCTAACTGTTCAGCGCCACCCTGGTGGGGCGGTAGAGCATCCAGCGTCATCGGCTGTCTCTTGTTGTGTGTTCGATGACCGCTAGTCTAGTAAATGTCTGACATTTCCACAAGCGAACTGCTTTAGACAAAAGTCCGAGCTGAATTTGACGTCTAGTCACTCCAAATCAGGTACAAAAAAAGGCACGCCTGGGTCAGGCGTGCCTTATGTTAATAGCTTATAGGGCGTCTTATTTAGCTAATATCCGCTCGTGTTGGCAGTGCGGCGTAAGCGCCTGGCCGAGTAACGGCATGGGCGCCGCAGCGGCAGGCGGTATCCACTGCGCGGTGTAAAAAGTCGGCATCGCTCTGCCAGTTTTCATTGATGCCGTGGGCCGAGAGCTCGGCCAGAAGGCCGCCAATAAAGGCGTCGCCGCCGGCGGTGGTATCGACTGCTTCAACTTTAGGGGGCGCAATTCGCTGGTCGATGCCGATACCTTTTAGCACCACATCGTTGGGGCCGTCGGTAATCAAGATAACCTTCACCCCAGCCGCTAAGCGTTCAGAAAGCCACGACTCTGCAGGGTGATCAGCACGCAGGTAGTCGAGCTCTTCCTGGGAGAGCTTGAGCAATTCGGCGCCGTCTAGCAGCTGCGTGACCAAGCTGGCGTCTGCTTCACCGCCGGGCCAAAGATTATGGCGCAGGTTGGCATCAACGCTGACTAGGCAGCCTGCGCGCTTGGCCATGGTGGCCATTGCCAGGGTAACGTCGGCGATCTCGGGGTCGGTCAGGCTGTTACTGCACAGGTGCAAAATGGCAGGGTTCTCAAATACGCCCTGGGGTAAATGCTCAAGGCGGTAAAGCAGATCGGCAGCGGGTGGACGATAAAAATCAAAGGTTCGCTCGCCCAAGGCATCCCGGGAAACGAACGCTAGCGCCGTACGGGATTGTTGGGTGTACACAATGCCGCTGGTGTCTACACCGTGGCTATTAAGCTCACGCACCAAAAAATGCCCAAAGGTATCGTTGCCTACCATGCCTAAAAACTGGCTAGGCACACCCAGGCGGGCGCAGGCGACCGCCACGTTAGCAGGGGCGCCACCGGCGTAGGGCGTAAAGGTTTCCTGGGCATCAGTGGCGGCACCCAAACGACTGGAGAGCATATCAACCAGTGCTTCCCCAAAGGCGATAACTGGTGTCATCTGTGGCTCCTTATTGTGATTAGTGTCTTTGTTTTAAAACGAGCGGTGTTGCACGGAACAGTTTTATGCCACGCAATGACCGCGCGCGGCTTCAAGCAGCTCATACCACGCTTCCCGGGGTAGCGTTGCGGGGGCATTCAGCATGTCGCTAATTCGCTCAGGTTTAACGCTGCCAATCACCGGTATCGGCGAGTTGGGCAGGCTGCGCAGCCAAGCCAGCGCTAAGGCGTTGGGCGAGCTATCAAGCGTAGTTGCCCACTTATCCAAACAGTTGCCCACGGTGCCCTGCATCAATTGCCCACCTGCCAGCGGCGACCACGCCATGGGCGAGTGGCCGTCGGCGCATAGATCATCAAAGCTACCGTTAAACAGCGGCGTGGTATGGGCGATTGAGAGCTCGATCTGGTTGGCGCTTAATCGATGATGCATGGCTGCTTGCAAACGGCGCCACTGGCTAGGCAGGTGGTTGGAAATTCCCGCGGCGCCAATTTTGCCTGCTTCAATGGCGTCGTCCAGCGCGCGGCCGGTGGCTTCAGCGTTCATTAGCAGGTCGGGGCGGTGAATCAGAAAGTGGTCGAGACGTTCGACGTTTAAACGCCCAAGCGAGGCGTCGATGGCGCTACGCAGATAATCCGGGCTAGCGTTGTAGTGCTTTACCTTACCCGAACCGGGCGCGGGGTTATCGTTAGCGATGCTCGCTTTGGTGACGATATGAACCCGCTGAGCCAGGGCAGGGCGTGCGTGTAGCGCGGCGCCAAACAGCGTTTCACCTTGGCCGCTGCCGTAGATGTCGGCATGGTCAAACCAGTTTAGGCCCTGTTCCAGGCGTGCTTCGATCCAGTCGGCTAACTGTTTAGGGGCGTGCATGGCAGGCGCTTCGTGCAAGCGCATCATGCCGAGTATAAACGGCACATCAAAGGCGGCGGCGGGCATAGCAGGTTCCTGAGTGTTATTAGAAAACTTCTTCGTTATGCAGCGCTTCTGCGGCGCCCAGCAGCCCCGTCCAGGGCGCGGTCACCACCCACACGGGGATGTCAGCGTTATAGGCACCCATGCGGCCTTTATTGGTAAACGCCGTACGCAGCTCGCTTTTCGGCAGCCACTCCAGCAGGCGCGGCAGAATACCGCCACATAGATAAACCCCACCCCTAGCGCCCATGGTTAAGGTGGTGTCTCCACATACATCGCCGAGGATTTTGAGAAAGCGCAGCAGGGCCGCGGTGGCGAGGCTATCGCCCTCGTTGGCCGCGGTGGTCACCTCTGCCGGGCTGGTTAGGCGAGGTTCAATTCCCTCAAGGCTGCAGTGTGCCTGGTAAAGTTCCAATAACCCCTGGCCGCACAAAATACGCTCTACGCTCACCCGCTTGTGACGCTGCAGAAATACATCCAGCAGCGCCCGCTCGGTGCTATCCGTGGGCGCGAAAGTGACGTGGCCGCCTTCAGTGGGTAGCGGTATCCAGGCGTGCTGCCCGGGAAATACCCCGGCAACGCCCAGCCCGGTACCAGGGCCGATCACCAAGCGGGTCGAGTGTGCTTGGGTTTGACCGGGCTGGATCTCCACTAAATCACTTTCAGCCACATGGGGGACACCCAACGCCTGAGCGGTAAAGTCATTGATGACTTTAAATAGCGACAGCTTCAGCGCTTGCAGGACGTCGCTTTTTAAAAAGTCCCAGTGGTTATTGGTCATTTTGACCCGCTCGTTATGAACGGGGCAGGCAAAGGCCAAGCAGGCTTCTTGAGGGGCGTTTTCACCTGTCGCGCCGACACGGGTCAAGTAGTCTTGAACCGCTTCCACCACGCCGGGGTAATCGGCGCAGGGCAAATTCAAAATATCGTGAGGAGTTACTTCACCGGGAGAAACCAACGCCAAGCGGGCGTTGGTTCCCCCGATATCGCCGATAAGTGCCGGTCGCATCAGGCATCCTCTTGTGAGATCTGCCCCTGCTGACGGGCAAGGTCATCGGCTTCAAAACCACCAAACACGCCTGCCCCCTCTTCGCCGCGCATGGCCAAGTGGCGGAAGCCGCCAAATAGCTCACGACCTAAGCCCACATGGTAGTGATCCAGATTACCGATCGCCAAGTCACGCCCTGCCCAAGTGGCGGGGTCAACCTTGGCTTCCAGCGTACCTGCGTTGGCGTCCAGGCGGACAATATCGCCATCACGAAGCTTAGCCAGCGGGCCACCATCCAGGGCTTCCGGACTCATGTGGATAGAAGCCGGTACCTTGCCCGATGCGCCCGACATGCGGCCATCAGTGACCAGCGCCACTTTATAGCCACGATCCTGCAGCACGCCCAGGAACGGCGTTAGTTTGTGTAGTTCCGGCATGCCGTTAGCTTTAGGCCCCTGGAAGCGTACAACCACGATGACATCGCGGTCTAAATCGCCAGACTCAAAAGCCGCTTTCATTTCATTTTGATCTTCGAAGATTTTAACCGGCGCTTCAACAATGCGATGCTCTTCGGCGACGGCGGAGATTTTAATCACACCGCGTCCCAGGTTGCCTTTCATCACTGTTAAACCACCCGTTGCCGCGAAGGGCTTAGCGACAGGGCGAAGAACGTCTTCATCAAGGCTTTTTTCAGGGCCTTCATGCCAGACGATTTTGCCATCGTCCAGGAACGGCTCCTGGGTGTAGGCCGTCAGGTCGGTGCCGAAAACAGTGGGGATATCGCCGTGTAACAAGCCTGCGCCCAGCAGCTCGCGGAACAGGTAGCTCATGCCGCCCGCCGCCTGGAAGTGGTTGATATCCGCCTGGCCGTTAGGGTAAACCTGCATCAGGCTGGGAGTAACCGCCGAAAGGTCGGTGAAGTCATCCCAGTTCAGGGTAATGCCCGCAGCAGCGGCCATGGCGATCAGGTGCATGGTGTGGTTAGTTGAACCACCGGAAGCCAGCAAGCCCACCACGGCGTTAACAATCGCGCGCTCATCAATCTGTTTAAAGAACGGGCGATAGTCGCCGCCGGGCTCGGTGTTACGGATGGCCTGCTCGGTAGCGTAGCGGGTCAGTGCTTCGCGCATCTCGGTGCCGGGGTTTACAAACGAGGTGCCGGGCAGGTGTAGACCCATTACCTCCATCATTAGCTGGTTGGAGTTGGCGGTACCGTAAAAGGTGCAGGTGCCAGGGCTGTGGTAGGAGTCAGACTCGGCTTCAAGCAGCTCGGCGCGGCCCACTTTACCTTCTGCGTAGAGTTGGCGGACGCGCGCCTTCTCTTTGTTAGGCAGACCGCTGGGCATTGGGCCCGCGGGGACAAACATGGCGGGCAGATGTCCAAAGCGTGCGGCAGCGATGAATAAGCCTGGAATTATCTTGTCGCATACACCCAGATAAAGGGCAGCATCAAACATATTGTGCGATAGGCCAACGGCCGCGGACATGGCAATCACATCGCGAGAAAACAGCGATAGCTCCATCCCTGGCTGACCTTGAGTCACACCGTCGCACATGGCGGGCACGCCACCGGCAAACTGGGCGGTGGAGCCCATGGCACTGGCAGCGGCTTTAATCGTTTCCGGGAATGTTTCAAACGGCTGGTGCGCCGAGAGCATATCGTTGTAGGACGAGATAATGCCCAGATTGGCGCTGTTCATCAGCTTGAGTTCGTTCTTATCACGCGGGTTACAGGCGGCGAACCCGTGGGCCAGATTACCGCAGCTTAGCTCAGCACGGTGCACGCCACGCTTGTGCTGATCCGCCATGCGCCGCTCGTAGAGGGCGCGACGCTCAGCAGAACGCTCACGAATGCGCTGGGTAACCTCAGCAACGGTGGGATTTAACGTAGCAGGTGTTGAGCTCGGCATAGGGACCTCTGCATGATAGAGACGGTGGGTAAAGATTGTAGTTATTTTACATTTTTTGGTGTCGATTTAAGAGACTTTACGGCAATAAAAACCATATTTGTAGTTTTATTACCCGAATGTAGGGTGGCGATGGCGCCACGCTCACAACCTCAAGAAAGCCATAAGCCCTGACAGGGTGGAAGACCTGTTGAGGAAATAGCAAGTATAGCACCCAGGCTTTTGCTACCATTTTGCGCCTTGCCTTTGAATGTTTGATGACCCTTAGTGAGCCGGAGCCTGCATGCACGCCATTGTTGACCAGATTCAGTCCGTTGATCTCAATGCCGGTGAAGAGACGCGTCGCTATTTGGACACGCTGACCAAGCCGCCCGGGAGCTTGGGTGGCCTGGAAGAGTTGGCGATACAGCTGAGTGCCATCACTGGTGAGCTCAAGCCCCGCGTCACGCCGCCAGCGGTGGTCGTGTTTGCTGCCGATCATGGCGTTGCCGCCGAGGGGGTCTCCGCCTTTCCCCAAGAAGTGACCGCCCAGATGGTGGCTAACTTTGCCAACGGCGGGGCGGCGATTAATGTGTTTGCCCGGCAAATAGGGGCTCAAGTCGAGATCGTGGATGTGGGTGTCGCGGCCCCCTTAACCATGCAGGGTGTCACCTCTGCCAATGTACGCCATGGCACTGCCAATATGGTGGTAGAGGATGCGATGCAGTTTGAGCAAGCCTTAGCCGCGATTGACGTAGGCGTGGCGGCCGTTGAGCGCGCCAAAAGTGCCGGGGCAAAATGCCTTATCGTGGGCGAAATGGGCATTGCCAATACCACCGCCAGCAGTGCAATGCTGGCAGTACTGACGGGGGAGCCACTGGCAAGCGTGGTGGGCGCAGGCACCGGCATTAACCCACAGCAGCAGGCGCATAAAGTCGCAGTGATTGAGCGTGCCATTAATGCTCGGCAAGCCAACCCACAGGTGCCATTGGAAGTGCTTGCCAAGTTAGGTGGCCTGGAAATTGCGGCGATGACCGGGGCTTATCTTGCCGCATCGGCGCATCGGCTGCCTGCGATTGTGGATGGCTTTATTGCCACCGTGGCGGCGCTGACTGCTTGCCGTCTTTGCCCCGCTGTACGCGGCTACCTGATTTTCGGCCACCGTTCCCAGGAGCCTGGTCACGACATCGCCTTACAGGCGTTAGGGGCCAAGCCACTGCTCGATATGGGCATGCGGCTGGGCGAGGGGAGTGGTGCCGCGCTGGCCTATCCATTGCTGCAAGCGGCCACCGCGATGATGCGTGAAATGGCCACCTTCGCCGATGCCGGTGTTAGCGATAAGGCGAAATCATGATCCCAGGCGCCACACTTGGCGGAATTGCTCTGATTGTTCTGGCCATTGTGATTGATTTAGTGGTTGGCGACCCGCGCTCGTTGCCTCACCCAGTGGTACTGATCGGACGCTTTATCAGTGCTTTTGAGCGGCTATGGAATCGCGGCACCGCACAGCAGCGCCGGGTTAGTGGCTTTATGCTAACCATTTTTGTCGTTGGCGGCGTATGGAGTATTAGCTGGCTGTTGTTGATATTGCTAGCAGCGCTGCACCCTGGCCTGGCGCTGATTGCCGAGCTTTGGCTGCTCTCAACTACGCTTGCTATCAAAGGCTTGGGCGATGCGGCCCGTGCCGTGATCAAACCGCTGGCCCAAGGCGATTTGCCCGCCGCCCGCAAGGCGCTGGGGATGATTGTTGGCCGCGATACGCAAACCTTGGGTGAGGCGGAGATTACCCGGGGCACGGTGGAAACCGTGGCGGAAAACACCGTTGACGGCATTACCGCGCCGCTATTTTTTGCCCTGATTGGCGGGGCACCGCTAGCGCTGGCGTACAAGGCGGTGAATACCCTGGATTCGATGGTAGGCTACAAAAACCAACGCTATGCCGACTTTGGCTTTGCTTCCGCCAAGCTGGACGACGTGGCCAATTGGATACCCGCACGCGTAACCGCGTTATGCTTGTGGCTCGCTGGCTTGCTACTGGATGTTTCAGGCGTTTTGAACCTGCGCTGGAAAGGCGCACTGAGCAGTACTTGCCGCGATGCGCCGCGTCATCCAAGTCCCAATGCTGGCTGGCCGGAGGCCATGGTGGCAAGACTGCTCGGCGTTCAGTTAGGGGGCACCAATGTCTATCAAGGTGTGGTATCGCAGCGCGCTACCCTAGGCGAGCCGCTTGAAGTGTTGCAGGTCACGCATATCACGGCCACGGTGCGTTTAATGCACGGTGCCTGGATACTGTTTATGGTGCTGTCAGTGGTGGTGATAGCGGGATTGTCATTCATTTTTAAGGGGCTACTATGAGTCAATGCAGGTGGCCTAGCTCTCCATGGCCCGCGCATGGCGGCCAAGCCGAGGCGCTATTAGCGCACTTCGGTTTGCCCGCCGATCACCGTCTGGAAGATTTCAGCGCCAACCTCAATCCTTTGGGGCCTCCGGCCTGGGTGAGCGATTGGCTGACTAAGCAACTGACAGGTCTTGAACGCTACCCCGCGCCGGACTATTCAACTGCGCGTCAGGCCATCGCCGCCCACCACCAACTCCAGCCCGAGCAGGTGCTGCTGACCAACGGCGGCGCCGAGGCGATTTTCCTGGCTGCCGCGGTGCATGCAGGCAAGCGGACGGCGATTATTACCCCAAGTTTTGGCGAGTATGCTCGCGCCTGTCGTGCTCATCGGCTCTCCATCACTGAGATCGCACTGCCCGCGCCACACTTTGCGCTGGATATTGATTCGCTGTTGGCAGGACTTAACGGCATTGAGGTGCTGTTTTTATGCCGCCCCAATAATCCTACCGCTACGCTAATTGATATGTCGGCAATGGAAGCCTTGCTGGATCACACCGCAGCCATTGGCTGCCATGTGGTCGTCGATGAGGCCTTTATCGACATGGTAGGCGAGGCGCCCCAGCAAGCCACGTTGGCACCGCTGTTGGCGCGCTATTCGCACCTGACGCTGCTGCACTCCATGACCAAGTTTTATACCCTTCCAGGGCTGCGGCTGGGCTATATGCTGGCGGAGGCGGCAACGATCAAGGCCGCAGAGACTTGCCAGCCAGCCTGGAGTGTTAATCACTTGGCGACTGAGCTGGTGGCGCCGCTACTGAAAGATGATGCCTTTGCCAGGCGCACCCAGCGGTGGTTGGCCAGCGAGCGGCCGCGGGTGGTGCAAGCGCTTACCGAGTTGGGGTTGGACGTTGTGCCCAGCCATGCGTGTTTTTTTCTTATCCGCCCCAGTACTGCACAGAAAATCACCACGGATGTGCTATTTGAGCAGCTGCTGCGCCGGGGCATTTTAGTGCGTCATAGCCACAATTTTGCCGGGCTTAATGGCGAATGGCTGAGAGTGGCGCTGCGCGACGAACCTGCCAACCGGCGGCTAGTTAATGTGCTGAAAAAGGTACTGCATGATTGTCTTCGTTAGCGGCGGTGCACGCTCCGGCAAAAGTGATATTGCCGAACAGCGGGTAGTGGACGCAGCGGGTAGCTCACCCTGTTACTACTTAGCGACCGCAGCCGTATACGACGCAGAGATGGCGGAACGAGTGGTACGACACCAGCAAGCTAGGAACAGTCACGGACAAGCCGCTCGATGGGTAACGCTAGAAGCGACTGTGGATATAGATCAAGCGCTGGCCGAGGTGCCCGATGGCAGCGCGGTTTTGCTGGACTGCTTAACGCTATGGGCCAGCCAAGTGCTGTATGGCAGTGAGCTTAGCGACGACGGGGGCCTGGCGCTGCTGGCAAGGATGTTATCGGATGCTCGCACGCGCAGCATTTATCTAGTAATTGTCTCTAACGATATTAACGAAGCGCTGCCGCCCACTGATACGCAAACCTGGCGCTACCTGGCGTTTCTTCAGCGCGCTCACCGCTGGCTAGCGGCGGAGGCGGACTCGGTGCTAGAGGTGCTCGCAGGCTGCGCCATAGAATGGAAAAACCACGGGAAGCTGCTGTGAAAGAGGGTGCTGTGAAAAATGCTCTGTTCGGTCTCCTGCTGGCGCTGCAGTTTCTGACCCGGATCCCAGTCCCAATAGCCGTCCCCTGGACGCCCGATACCCGCCGCTGGGCGGTGCGCGCCTACCCTTTGGTGGGCCTGTTGATCGGCAGCGTGCTGGTGCTGCTAGCGTTTGCGATGCACAACGTCCCCACGCCGATCAAAACGCTGGCGATATTAAGCGTGTGGGTGGCGCTTTCCGGTGGGCTGCATTTGGATGGCGTTATGGATATCGCCGATGCGCTGGGCAGTAATCAGCCGCTGGCGCGCCGCTGGGAAGTTATGAAAGATCCGCAAATCGGCAGCTTTGGTATCTTGGCGCTGGTGTTTCTACTCGCCTGGAAGGGCGTGCTGCTATGGGCATTGCTCACTTATCAAGCGCCGCTCTGGTGGCTGCTGATGGTACCCGCGCTAGGGCGCTGGGCGGGCGTTGCCTTGCTGGTTCTGACCCCCTGCGCCCAGCCGAAGGGCCTGGCTTGGAGCTGGCAGCAGTCGCTTAGCGGCCAGGATGTGGCACTGGCGCTGGTGCCGCTGGCGGTTGTCGCGCTGTTCGCCCCTGCGCTGGTGCTGATGGGGCTCTTGGCGGCTGTCTTTGTGGCGCTTTCACGCGGGTTTATGGTGCGACTGTTTAACGGCATTAACGGCGATATGGTAGGCGCCACCATCGAAGGAGGAGAGCTTTGGTTACTGATCTTAGTGTGGAGCTGGTGGCAGTTCGCCACGGTATCACCGCTTGGAATTTAGAACGTCGTTATCAGGGCCAGCAAGATATACCGCTGCTGTTGCCTGAAGCTGAAGCAGGTTTATTAGCGCTACGCAAAGCGCTGGCCGATGAACGCTTTGATGCGATCTACTCAAGCGATCTGCAGCGCTGCCAGCAAACGCTTGAATGGGCCCAGGCCGCGAAAGAGGGGGTGCCGGTAATGCTGGAGCCGCGCCTGCGCGAGCTCGATTTTGGTGAATATGAAGGCAAGGTTTACGACGAGCTCAAACACTTACCCCATTACCGCGCGTGGATTGATAGCGTGGGCGAGCTGCAAATTCCCGGCGGTGAATCGGCCGCCCAACTGCGGGAACGCTTAGACGCTTGGCTGGATAGTATGGCAATCAATGCCCAAAAGGGTGGTCACAAAAAAATTCTAGCCGTCACCCACGGCGGCGTGATTCGTGAGCTACGCCGCCGCTTTGAAACCATTCACTTCTGGGACGGTACGGTCATTCAGGCCCAAGGCAGGCGCTGCCAGCTTATTTATACAACAAACGAACACGGCAAAGGGGAATGGCAATGCAGCTGTTCATCGGCGGTGCCTGCGCTGGCAAACGCGACGCTGTAGCTGACCGCTTTCCCGGCGCTGTATGGCATCGACTCACGCCGCCTCAGCGGCTGGCTGAGTGTCAGCAAGCGCTGGTTGCGGATGCACCGTTGGTGATAACCGGCGTATTCGAGTGGCTCGAAGCTGCATTAGCAAACGCGGAAAACGACTCCCTGCGCGAGCAGTGGCAGGGCGATATGACACAGCTCAGCCAGCGGGCTGACGAGCTAAACGCGGCGTTAATTATCATCGCTACCGAAGTCGGCCGCGGCATTGTGCCCATGCAGGCCGAGCAGCGTCGCCTGCGTGATCTAAATGGTTGGTTCAGCCAAGATGCCACCGCCCAGGCTGATCAGGTTTGGTATGTGCGCCATGGGCTGGTGATAGCCGTTAAGTAGTTGGCGAGTCAGTCGCTGAAAAAAGCACTCAGAGAATAGGAGACTAAGCGGCTGGTTTGTGGGGGCGAGCCGTAATATCTACCCCTAACGCTCGGGTGACCGCTAACATGGTCTTTAGCGTTGGGTTACCTGATTCGCCAAAAGAGCGGTAAAGCTGTTCGCGTGACAAGCCCGTTTCAGTCGCAAGTTGAGACATGCCTTTCGCACGGGCGGCTACGCCAACAGCTTTTGCAATGTAGTTGGCATCACCACTCTCAAAAGCATCTGCAAGAAATATCGCAATGGCTTCTTCATTATCCAGCGCTGCAGCTGGATCGTATTCGTAAAGTTGTTCGTTCATATCTACCTCCACGCTTTAGCAAGGCGATGAGCCGTATTTATATCTTTCTTCTGAGTGCTCTTATTACCGCCACATAGCAGTAAAATAAATTCATCGCCGCGCTGACAAAAGTAGACCCGATAGCCAGGGCCGAAGTGAATACGTAGTTCAGAGACTCCTTGCCCCACTGGCTGGACATCGCCAGGAAGGCCATTGGCTAAGCGAAATATGCGCGCAGCAATAGTGGCTTTAGCACGGGTGTCTTTGAGTTTGCTTTCCCATTTCTTGAAAGTGTCTGTCTGCTTTATGTCAGCCATCCTGTTAATGTAGTTTATAGACTACAAGCTCTGCAACAACAAAATTGACCATCCCCCAACAAGTTGCTAGCTTACGCCCACTCTCAGGTGCTGGCGGTGGATAACGCCGCTAGTGAAACGGGAAGTTGGTGAACGCTTTGCGCGATTCCAACGCTGCCCCCGCAACGGTGATTGAGATAAGAACGGCTAAGACGCCACTGTGCTTATGCACGGGAAGGTGGTCGTTCGGAAAGGCGCATTGTTAGATGCTGCCTTTCGCTCGTCAGCCCGGAGACCGGCCCGAGAGTAACGGTTCAACCTGAACCGATACATGCCGAGACGCGGTGGGCGTTCCCAGGGCGATGAACGGTGGCGCAATACGATCATTCGGTGCGACCGTGACTCCCTTGTTGTGCCCTGCGCTTGGTCACAAAAACACGTTGTGCGGGTGAGCACGACGCGCAAGGGATCCCACCATGAATCACCGTTTCCACACTACCGCCCAACGGGCGGCGTTGAGTATGGCTGCGTTACCGCTCGCCATCTCCTTTTCAGCCCAGGCCCAATATGCCGCTGCGACGACTGAGCTAGCCACGCTTGATCCTGTCGTGGTTACCGCGACGTTAGCGCCGCGCACTGCCAACGAAAGCCTTTCATCGATTAGCGTGCTGGATACAGCCACTTTTCGCCGCCAAGACCCCACCAGCCTCAGCGATCTGCTGCGCGGCCAGCCGGGCGTTGATGTCACCAGCAACGGCAGTTTTGGTAAAAACAGCAGCGTTTATCTACGCGGTGCGCCCAGCGATGCTTCCGTTCTGATGATCGATGGTATTCGGCTGCGATCTGCCACGGCAGGAGGCGCCGCTTTTCAGTATCTAGACCCACGCATGTTTGACCGTGCAGAAATCGTGCGCGGCCCCCGCGGTAGCCTTTACGGTGCGGATGCCGTCGGTGGTGTCATTCAACTGTTTACCCCGGATGGCGACGAAGAGGGCCCGCACCCTAGCATTTCAGTCGGTGGTGGCTCCTTTAATACCCAGCGATTAAGCGCAGGTATTTCTGGCCGCGAGGGAGGCACGCGCTACAGCTTCGCCGCTAGCCATTTCAATACTGATGGCCAACCCATTCGTCGCGGCGGTGAAGACAAAGGCCACGACAATACATCGGCGCTTGCCCGCGTGGCGCATACTTTTGAGAGTGGCGCTGAAGTTGGCGTACTGGCACTGCGTGCTCGCGGTAACAACGAATACGACGGTGGTGAGAATGACTTCGTCCAGCAGGTGGCAGGCGTTTACGCCGAGGTGCCGGTCACCGATACCTGGCAGAGCCGCCTAACCCTTAGCGAAGCTCGCGATGAGCTAGATACGATTGATAATTTCGGCGCCTCCGTCATTGATACCCGCACCCAAACCGCCCGCTGGCAGAACAACCTTCAGTTTGGGGCCCATGAGTTAATTGCTGGCGCTGAAATCAGCGAAGACCGCGTTTCAAGCACCAACGACTTTGACGTCACCAGCCGGGATAACACCGCCGTGTTTACC
Organism: Halomonas sp. AOP13-D3-9; assembly: GCF_052379125.1. NCBI lineage: Bacteria > Pseudomonadati > Pseudomonadota > Gammaproteobacteria > Oceanospirillales > Halomonadaceae > Halomonas > Halomonas sp. AOP13-D3-9. The sequence continues at coordinate 102,633 of NZ_JBQSYH010000018.1, forward strand.
CAAGGGCTGCTCGACTTCTCGCCGTTTGCCATTCAGGCAAGCCTGCGTTACGACGACAACGAAGCCTATGGCGATGAAGTCACTGGCAGCCTGGCGCTGGGCTACGATCTGGATGATTACCATACGCTGCGCGCCAGCGTAGGCACTGCGTTTAAAGCGCCAAGCTTTAATGACCTCTATTGGCCGGATTCCGGTAACCCTGATCTCAATCCAGAAAAGTCTGAAACCGTCGAGGTGGGTGTTCGAGGCCAATACAGCCAGTGGTTCTGGGACTTGGCCGCCTTTCAAAACGACTACGACGACATGATTGCCTGGGCGCCAACGTCGAGTGGTTTATGGGCGCCGCAGAACATCAACAGCGCGCGTATTCGTGGGGCGGAGTTTGCCAGTGGTGTGGACGTGAATGATTGGACACTGCAAGCTGCCTTTACCTATCTGGATCCGGAGGACCGCGATACCGGTAATCGATTAGCCCGTCGGGCCACTCAAAGTGTGCGTCTGGATGCCGACCGGGAGCTTGGTGATTGGTCGCTGGGGGGCTCGTTAATCGCGCAGAATCACCGCTACGATAACGTCGCCAATACTCAGCGTTTAGGTGGCTATGGGCTGGTTAACCTGCGTGCGGGATGGCAGTTTGCGCCGCTCTGGACGGCTCGTGTTACGCTAGAAAATGCCTTTGATAAAGAGTATTCAACTAGCCGTGACTATATTAACGCTGGCCGAGCAGGGTTCTTAAGTGTTCACTTTGGCCAATAGTAAACATGGTGCTGCGCGCGGGGCCTTGGGCCTCGCGTTGTTATTAACAGCGGCTATTTCGCATGCCCACGATCACTCGCGCTGCGTCGTCGATGATCGTGGCCGTGAAGTGTGCCTGCATAATGCTGCTCAGCGCATAGCCACGCTCTCGCCCGGTGCGACTGAACTGACCTACGCGGCTGGCGCAGGAGATCAAGTGGTCGCCGTCGTTGCTTACAGCGATTACCCGCCGGAAGCCAAACAGATAACGTCGGTGGGAAGCCATACCCGAATCGATCTAGAGGCGCTGGTAGGGCTTGCGCCCGATATAGTCATTGGTTGGGTGACGGGCAACCCCGCTGAACAGCTTGAAACCCTCGAAGCCTTGGGTATGCCGGTGTTCTATATCGAGCCCCGGGATGTAGAGGGCGTGGCCAGTGCCATTGAGCGTTTGGCACGGCTGGCGGGTACAGAAGCGGCCGGGCAGTCGGTGGCAGACAATTTCCGGAAGACCATGGGTGAAATTGACGCGCGCTATGGTGATCGCGAGCCGGTGGCCACGTTCTATCAGGTCTGGGATGAGCCGCTAATGAGCGTCAATGACCAGCACCTGATCGGCCAAGTGGTCGAGATGTGTGGTGGAGAGAATGTGTTTGGCGAGCTGGCGCGGCTGGTGCCACGCATCGACGACGAAGCCGTGCTGGCGGCGAATCCTGAGGCGATTGTGGCAGGGGGCATGGGCGAGGAGAATCGCCACTGGCTAACCCACTGGGAGCAGTACCCCAACCTGACGGCGGTGAAAGAAGATAACCTCTTCTTTGTACCGCCATCGCTGATCCAACGGCCGACGCCGCGCCTGATGGAGGGCACGCAAATACTCTGTGAGAAGCTCGACATCGCCCGCCAAAAACGCGAGCGTCGCTAATGCTAGCGCGGCTAGGGCGTCCGCTTGGCGTGTTATTGCTAGCAGCAATGGCTTCGCTACTGATTGCCCTTGGCGTTGGCAGCGCACAGATTCCACCAGCGCAAATTTGGGACGTGGCGCTTAGTCATATGGGGCAGGGCGAAGGTGACGCCCTGGCGCGGACGATGGTGATGGAGTTACGCCTACCCAGGGCGCTCTCGGCGTTTGCCGTCGGTGGTTTGTTGGCAGTAGCCGGGGCGTTAATGCAAGTCTTACTACGCAATCCCCTTGCGGATCCGTATGTACTTGGCCTCTCTGGTGGCGCCTCGATTGGCGCACTGGCAGCCATGCTGGGTGGGTTAGGCGGGCTGGCGATTTCAAGTTCGGCGTTTGGTGGCGCGCTATTGTCGACGTTTTTAGTCTTCGGTTTGGCTCACGGCAGCGGTAGTTGGACGCCTTCGCGCTTGCTGCTAACGGGCGTGGTGGTAGCAGCCGGGTGGGGGGCAGTGATTACCTTGATGTTGGCGTTGAGCCCCGCCGAGCGTTTGCCGGGCATGCTCTATTGGCTAATGGGCGACCTCTCCTACGCGCGTACCCCTTGGCCTCCGCTGCTATTGTTGTTGGCTACCTGCGTGGTACTGATTCCGCTTGGGCGTAGCCTGAATGTGCTGGCCCGTGGCCCGCAACAAGCTGCAGCGCTGGGCGTGGCGGTCAGGCCGCTGGAGTGGTGTATTTACATTGCCGCCAGCCTACTCACCGCAGCGGCAGTCACTACCGCCGGCAGCATTGGCTTTGTCGGTTTAGTGGTGCCCCACATGCTGCGGCTGCTGTTAGGTAACGATCAGCGGCTGATACTACCCGCCTGTGCGTTGGCGGGTGGCACGCTGTTGGTGCTGGCCGATACCCTAGCGCGCACCATGATCGCTCCGGAACAGCTTCCCGTTGGCGTGATCACTGCGCTGTTGGGCGTACCCACCTTCCTGTTTCTGCTCTACCGGAGCCGCTGATGGGCGTACTGGCTACCCGAGACCTCATCATCGACGTGCCCGGCCGCGAAGACGGTACGCCGCTTGATTTAACCGTGGAGCCAGGCCAAGTTTGGGGCGTTTTAGGCCCTAACGGGGCGGGTAAAACCACGCTGTTGCATACCTTGGCAGGGTTGCATGCCCCACGTTCAGGCAGTGTTCAACTCAACGGCTCAGTGCTTGGTCAACTGCGCCGCCGCCAGATCGCCCAGTGTTTGGGATTGGTGTTTCAAGATCGCCAGGATGGCTTTCCCGCGACCGTGTTGGAAACCGCGCTAATTGGCCGTCATCCCTATCTCTCGCCGTGGCAGATGGAAGGTGCCGATGACTACGCCCGCGCGAAAGCCGCTCTTGAGCGCCTGGATGTGGCGCACCTGCATGATCGTTTGGTCAGCACGCTTTCCGGCGGCGAGCGCCAGCGGGTGGCGATTGCTACTGTACTGACCCAGGCGCCCAACGTGTGGCTGGCGGACGAACCCACCAACCATCTCGATCTTCATCACCAGAGTGCTGTCATGACGCTAATGGCAGAGCAGGCCGCAGAAGGCAGAGCGGTGATAATGTGCCTGCACGACCTTAATCTCGCCGCCCGCTGGTGCGACCATATTTTGCTGCTCTACCCAACTGGCGAGGCGTGCTGGGGCACGCGAGATAGCATGCTGGTGCCCAGTGCGTTGGAAAGCCTCTACCGCCAGCGGCTAGCGGTGGTAGAGGTGGATGGGGCGCCGGTGTTTGTACCGATAAATGAGTGATACCTAGTACTCCAGCTCATCCCGCCAGGAGTGGCGCGGCGCGAAGCCGACCAGACGGCGCGCTTTTTCATTACTGTAGAAAGTCTCAAATTCGCCCATCTCGCGCTTGATCGGCACCCCAGCGTAGAAGCGCTCAATGACTTGGGCGTTGGTCAGGCCCACCGAAAGATCGTCATTGGCGACGTTGAATACCTGGTAGCCCAGGCCGTCTGTTTTCAAGCAGCAATCTACCATCTGGCCCAGATCCCGGGCGTCGATGTAGGCGAAGATATTGCGGCGGCGTAGGGCGGGGTCTTCCATATAGGCGGGAAAATTCTGGCGGTACTCGTGGGGCTCAATAACGTTATTGATGCGCAGGCCGTAGATGTCGATGCCCGAGCGTGCCTGGAAAGAGCGCGCCGTTACCTCGTTGACTACTTTGCTCATGGCGTAGCTGTCTTGAGGCACGGTGGGGTGATCTTCATCGATGGGGAGGTAGTCCGGCTTCTTTTCGCCATCAGCGAAGCAAACGCCATAAGTGGTCTCGCTGGAGGCGAAGATGACCTTGGGAATGCCCAGTTTGGTGGCAGCATCGAGAATATTGTAGGTACTGAGCGTATTGATGCGGTACGTCTCGTTGTCTGGTCGATGCAGAATGGCGGGGATCGCCGCAAAGTGGACAATCGCATCGTAACGCGGCACGCCGGTGCCCGGTTCCAGCTCGTCAAAATCGGCGTAGGCCTGGCAGGCATTAAACACTTGGCCTGCGTCGGTCAGGTCGGTTTTCAGGGTCGTAATACCGGGTACATCAGAGACTACCCAATCCAGATTAGTGACTCGGTGACCTTGGTCGCGAAGATAAGCGGTCGCATGACGGCCTGCTTTACCGCTACCACCGGTGAACAAAATACGCATAAGAATTCTCCGATTGTTATAATGAATTACCGAACCTTAGCAAAGAATGACTCATCTCGCTGGGCCCTACTAGGAGGTGGCATATGACTCACATGTACAACCCCCCGCACCCCGGTGAGACGCTGCGCGAAGATGTGTTGCCGGCGCTGGGCATTAGTGTGACGGAAATGGCGCGCCGCTTGGGTGTGGCGCGGGAAACACTTTCACGGATTCTGCATGGACGGGCACCGATTAGCCCTGACTTGGCCGTTCGCCTGGAGCGGGCAGGCATTGGTCGTGCGCGTGCTTGGCTGGCGGTGCAGAGCGATTACGAACTGTGGCAGGCCGAACATCGCACCCAGCCGGTTATTGAGCGTTTCGCAGACCTGGCGTAACGCTAGCTTTGGAAAGTTTTTCCCCAAACAAAATAGATCAATGAGTTAAAGTGCCACACCAGACCCAGGGAGATACCAATATGCCCATCGTGACTATCCAGCAGTCGCCGCGTTCAGTCGAAATGAAGCGTGAACTGGCCCATAAAATTACCGAAGCGTTTTGCAAGCTTATGAGATATCGCCTGAAGCGGTGCAAATTTTCTTTGCTGAAACCAGTCATGAGAACTGGGCAAAAGGGGGCGAGCTAGCGGTTGATTGGCAGAAACAGTAGCGGCTGTCACTTCTCCAGATTTTACGGTGACAGCTTTAGCCTTCGACACTATCGAGCGTCGCTGTGGCGTTCTTTGGGCGTATTTCTCACCAACAAAAGATAAAAGCCTCTCCTAAAATAATGTTTGTGTTCTACACTAAACTTGATTCGGCTCTTTGTTGATCCGATCAATTATCGTCTGACATTAACAGCCTGACCCTAACAATAGTGCATCTACAAAACCGGGAGGTCGTTATGATCCATCATGTTTGGGGGCTTCTCCACCATCCTGAACGGGAGTGGCAACAGATTAGCGGCGAGCATGAGTCTGTCAGCCATCTCTATGCTCATCATGTCCTGTTACTCGCTGCTATTCCTGTCGTCTGTGCGCTGATAGGCACTACCCAGGTCGGCTGGACCTATGGTGGCTCTGAAACGTATAAGGTCTCTCTTGCCAATGGTCTTGCATTAGGGGTGGCTTTTTATGCGTTGATCCTAATGGCTGTGGCCGTTGTGGGCACTTTGATCCATTGGTTAGCCCGTCGTATAGACACGCGTCCCAGCCGCCGCGATTGCCTTATTTTCGCGGGTTACATTGCGACACCAATGTTCCTGTGTGGTGTTTTTGCCCTCTATCCGGCTTTCTGGTTCTGTATGCTGGGTATGGTGATCGGGCTGCTCTACAGCGCCTATCTACTTTATAAGGGAACCCCCAGTTTTTTAGGCATCAGCCATGAGCGTGGGTTTATCCTGTCAACAACGACGCTGGGGGTTGGTGTTTTGGTACTGGAGGCACTGCTTGTTGTGATTGTACTGCTGTGGAGTATGGGCACGGATCACAGCGTGGTTTGGCATCTCTTTCGATGAAGGGTCGCCCTGGCGCACTTGGTACAGGCGATAACTAAATTGCGCTACGAAACCGCATGATCTGTTTGCCATCGACGGGGTCATCGATTACGTGGGCATGCACCCCAAAGGTCTGCTGTAGTCTGTTGGCGGTGAGTACGTCGTGAGGGTGGCCGCTGTCGATCAAACGGCCGCCATCCATCACGCCGATGCGGTCACACTCCATGGCCTGGTTAAGGTCGTGCAGCGAGATTATCACCGTGATCGGCAACTGCCTGACCAATTCAAGAATCGATAGCTGATGGCGAATATCCAGGTGGTTGGTGGGTTCATCGAGGAGCAGGATTTTAGGCTTTTGAGCCAGGGCACGGGCAATATGCACCCGCTGGCGCTCGCCGCCTGAGAGCGTGTGCCAAAGCCGATCCGCCATATGCACCATATCGACATCCACCAGCGCCTGAACCACGATGGCATCATCTTCAGCTGACCAGGGGCGCAACGCGGTAAGAAAGGGCGTCCGGCCCAGCGCCACTACGTCACGCACGCTAATTCTATCCGTGGTGTCGGCCTGCTGCTCGACTAGGGCAATAGACTGTGCAATCGCCCGCTGCTTCAACGCGTGTAGAGGCTGGCTACCCATTAGCACCTGTCCTGCTTTGGGTTTGTTCAAGCCTGCCAACAGGCGAAGTAGCGAAGTTTTTCCCGAGCCGTTCGGCCCCACCAAACCAAAGGTTTGGCCGGGTTCGACAGTTAGATTGACGTCGCTAAGCAGTGGCGTGCCATGCACTGACCAAGCGAGCTGTTCAGCAGATAAACGCATTAAGACCTCTTGCCGCGCACGAGAATGAGCGCAAAGGCAGGTGCGCCAATCAGCGAAGTAATCACCCCGATGGGGAGTACCTGACCGGGCACCAGCACTCGGGAAAGAATATCTGAGCCGATCAAAAATACCGCACCCGCCAAGGCGGTTGCCGGTACCAGCCGGGTATGACGGCTACCGACGATAAAACGCATGGCATGGGGAATCACCAGCCCAACAAAGCCAATCGCTCCCACGATAGAGACCATTACCGCTGTGACCAGCGCCATGGCGATAATCAGCATGCCACGCACCGGGCGCACCGCGATGCCCATTGAGGCGGCGCTGTCGGCACCGAAGGTAAACGCATCCAGGGAGCGTCGGTGCCAGAGGCAAACCAGTAGCCCAAACAGCGCGGCAGGCACCGCCAAGGTGACATCGGCCCAGCGCACGCCAGAAAGGTTACCCATCAGCCAAAACATAATGCCCCGGGCCTGCTCGGCGCTCGCCGACTTGGTAATGATAAAAGCGGTCAGCGCATTGAATAGCTGTGATCCCGCAATGCCTGCCAGAATAATCGCTCCCGCTGCCTGAACGCCGCGGCCACCACCGACGCCGCTGTTAGCCGCATGGGCGAGCATCACCACGATACCAAAGGCAAGGAGGGCGCCCACAAAGGCACCCAGGGAGAGCGAAAGCGCCCCTGCGCCAATGCCAGCGACGGCCACGGCCACCGCACCGGTAGAAGCCCCAGCGGAAATGCCCATCAAATAGGGGTCGGCCAAGGGGTTACGCAGCAGCGCCTGAAGCACGACACCCGCCAGCGCCAGGCTAGTACCACAACAGGCAGCGACCACGGCGCGGCTAAGCCGGTAGTTCCAGATAATGCCTGCATCGATCCGGTCAACCGCATAATCCGCGCCCAGTAGCTGATTGGCGAGCACTTTGAGAATGGTATCAACGGGAATCGGTGTCTCGCCGATGGCGGTGCCTGCAATCAGCGCTGCCACCAGCACAAGCGGCGTTATCCATAGCCAGCGTAGTCCAAAGCCCGCCGTCGTTAGCCGCGCTATCGCTATGCTCATTCGTTAAACGACATGTTGGATAGCGCTTCAGCCAGCGACTCAAGGCCGTAGATACTGCGCATCGTGGCGCTCATGGCATGGGCATCCATTTCGACGATTCGATTATTTTTAACCGCCGTCATTTCACGGGTGACCGGGTCACTGCGCAGAAACTCACGCTTGGCTTCAATGTCGTCGGCGGGAAAGCGGCGGCGATCCATGCTGGCGATCACGAGCACATCGGGGTCAGCCCTGGCGATGCTCTCCCAGCCCACCGTCGGCCACTCCTCATTAGACTCGATCACATTATGAATACCGAGCTTATCCATCATATAGCCCGGTGCTCCGAGCTGACCCGCAACGAAGGGACTAACCCCCAGGTCTGTCGAGGAGAACCAGAATGCGGCTGACAGATCTTCCGGCAAATCAAGGCTGCTCGCCAGGGCAATAGCACGCTCTTCGCGGTCGATCAGATCGGCTACAAGGGCCTCGCCAGCGTCTTGCACATCATAAATCTGTGCTAGTTCGGTGATTCCCTTATAGATCGAATCCGTAGAGAAAGCGGCCGTGCGGGTGCCATCGCCGCCGGTAGAGTTATCCTTGGTATCGCAGTCGGCGGGCATAATATAGGTATTAATACCCAGTTCATGAAACTGCTCACGGGTGGCGACACTGCCGGTGGGGCCTACGTGCCACTCATACTGTACCGCCACCAGGTCAGGTCGCTTATTGACCACGGCCTCAAAGCTTGGGTCGTCATCGGCGATCCGCTCGATCGCTTCATTGGCTTCAGCAAACTGGGGCAGAACTGGATTAAACCAAACCGAGGTGCCATTCACTCGATCAGTGAGCCCCAGCGAATAGAGGATCTCCGTGGCTGACTGGCCTACCGTCACCGTTCGCTCCGGGGGCGACGCCACGCTGATCTCTACGCCGCAGTTGGTTAGCGTAAGCGGGTAGTCGGTGGAGGCGTCAGCCGCTTGTACAAGGCCAACAGCGCTCGCGGCGATGGCCGTGGTCAATCTCAACATCATGTACACTCCCGTGCATGATGAGCTTAGCATTCGGCCAGAAAATACCGACCGAGCCACTTCGCTCGAGGTAAGTAATATATCGGCAGTTCTCCTGACTGACGGGTCATGGCTAGCTCGCCTTCCCAGACGCTGTGTCCAGTGGCATCAAAGAGCATCGCTCGCCGCCTACAGTTGCGGGGGCAGTTCCGTTTCGCGGCAAGCCGCGGCGGATTCTCTATTAAGTTCCGTGGGGAACACCGACACTGGCCATTCTAGGTGGCAGGGGGAGAGCGAACAACACAAAGCCTAAGGATCTTATGAAACTCCGTCATAATAGTTATGTTATAACATTGTATTTTGAAGGCGTGTAAAAATCCAGCGGCATTCGTAGCGTCAGCTGATATACGCCCTCGCAAAGTTAACCGCTTGCAACAGATTGGCTTCGCCGCCATGCCTTCCTCTATACTGAAGACCTTTTAAATTCCCACTTCTTTATGAATGGTTTTATTATCACTCAGCTAGTTACTATGAATCATATTCAAGTCCCGCGCTCCCCAGATCAGTTGGCTAATAGTGATCGGTTAGTGGGCTTGGCCAGCACGGGAGGTGCCGGTGAGTGAGTTTCCCTTTGCGGCGGTGGTTGGCCAGGAGGCGCTAAAAACCGCGCTGCTCCTTAACGCCATTAATCCGCGCATCGGCGGGGTGCTGATTAGCGGGCCAAGAGGCAGCGCCAAGTCGACTTTAGCCCGGGCGCTAGCCGCCATTCTGCCTGGCGATAGCGACGGGCAGCGTGCCCCTTTTGTCACTCTGCCGCTGGGTGCCAGCGAAGACAGGCTGGTTGGCAGTCTGGATCTGCAGAAGGTGCTGGCCGATGGCGAAGCCACCTTTCATGCCGGGCTGCTGGCGAAAGCCGACGGTGGGGTGCTCTATGTGGATGAGGTCAATCTGCTGCCAGATACCCTGGTTGATCTGCTGCTGGACGTGGCCGCCAGCGGCACCAATATCGTTGAGCGCGATGGCATTAGCCACTCCCACCCGGCGCGCTTTAGCCTGATCGGCACCATGAACCCCGACGAAGGCGAGCTGCGCCCTCAACTGCTTGACCGCTTCGGTCTCTGCCTTGAGCAGGAAGGTGCCATAAGCATCGACGAGCGCATTGCCATCGTGCAGCAGCGGGAGGCTTTTGACCGCGATCCTGCTGGAACGCTGCAACACTTTGAGTCTGCCCAGGCCGCCCTGACCGAGCGGATTGCTAAAGCCCAGCGTTTGCTCAAGGAGATCACCACCGACCCCTGGGTGTATCGAACCATTGCCAACCGCTGTGAAGCCGCCGGGGTTGAAGGCCTGCGCGCCGACGTTACCTGGCACCGCGCTGCCCAGTCTCATGCCGCCTGGCGTGGCGGGGCTAGCGTGGAGCAGCAGGATATTGACACCGTTGAGCCCTGGGTGCTGGCGCATCGGCGTACCCAGCCCCCTGAGCAGCACCCGCCTTCATCGCCGCCTAAGCAAACGCCTTCCCAAGGCGAGGGTGGTTCGTCGTCAGCCAATACGCCCAGCGTCGGGTCGTCCAGTCAGCAGGGTGAACAGGGCCAGTGGGGTGCTATGCCCCCCATGGTTCAAGCGTCGATTAGCCAGCCAGCACTGAAACTGCCCGATAGCGATGAGTTTGCTCAGCGGGGTAAGCGTGCCGATACCGCTTCCAGCGCGGGCAAAGGCGGTGTGCTGGGCCGTGGGCGTTCCCAAGAGACGACTTCGCGGCTGAACGGCTTTGCGACCATTATCGCCAATCGCGGCCAGTGGCCCTGGCAGCAGTTAAAAATGCGCAAGGCCCGGGCGGGGCAGGCGACGGCGCACTTGGTGCTGCTGGATACCTCCGGCTCGACCCTGGGCCAGCGCCTGTTGGGTCAGGCGAAAGGATTGGTTGAATCGCTGGTGACCCAGGCCTACGCCGCGCGGGAGCAGGTGGCAGTGCTGGGGTTTGGTAATGGCGGGGTGGTGTCGATACTCTCCCGCCGCCGTGCGCCCAAAAAAGCTCGGGGCACTCTTGATAACGCCAAGGGCGGCGGAGGAACCCCGCTGCGGGAAGCGATTATTGAAGCCAAACGCCTGATTCGCCAGTGGCAGCAGCGGGAGCCCGGACTGCAGGTGCGCACCTACCTGATTACCGATGGCCGCACCCGAGAATCCGTTGACGATCTCGCCCCGCTGGGCGAGTGTTTGTTAATCGATACCGAACACTCCAAGGTCAAACGCGGTCAGGGGGCACGCATTGCTCAACAGCTGGGCGCACGCTATTGCCCCGCTGGTTTTGCAAAGCCTTCTTTTATAAAGCCATCTTTTGTAAACCCTCTTTGAACGACTAACGGGGAAACCCCATGAGCGACGCTAGCCATCTAAACCGTATGCAGCGCAAAAAAGAGGTGATCGATGAGCGCATTAGCCGCGCCACCGAAGAGCGCGGCGTATTGATTCTGCTCAAAGGCAACGGCAAGGGCAAAAGTAGCTCCGCCTTTGGCACCATGGCGCGCTCGCTGGGACACGGACAGCAGTGCGCGGTGATTCAGTTTATTAAGGGCCGTCGCGAAACCGGCGAGTACCTGTTCTTCCGTGATCATCCCAAACTCGATTGGCACATTATGGGCCACGGCTTTACCTGGGAAACCCAAGACCGGGAGCGGGATATCGAAGCCGCCCAGGCCGCCTGGCTAGTCGCCAAAGGGTTGCTGGAAAACCCTGATTACCACCTGATCGTGTTGGATGAGATGAGCTATATGTTCAAGTACGGCTATCTCGACCCCGAACCAGTGGTAGAAGCGCTTAAGCGCCGCCCCGCCCATCAAAACGTGATTATTACCGGGCGCACCATGGCAACGCCGCTCCAGGAAATCGCTGATACTATCAGCACTGTTCAGGACGAACGCCACGCCTTTCGCGGCGGTGTCAAAGCACAGCTGGGGATCGAATACTAATGAGCACCCCAACGACGACTTGCCCCGCACTGTTTATCGCCGCCCCAGCCTCAGGCCAGGGCAAAACCACCGTGACGGCGGGGCTGGCGCGGCTGCTGCGCAATCAGGGCAAAGTGGTGCGGGTATTTAAAACCGGCCCGGATTATCTAGACCCGCAAATACTCGCCCAGGCCTCTGGCCAGCCGGTAGACCAGTTGGATCTATGGATGGCAGGTGAGGCCTACTGCCGCCAGCGCTTTTATGACGCCGCCTGTGAAGCAGATTTGATTCTGGTCGAGGGCGCCATGGGGCTGTTCGATGGTGAGCCCTCCAGCGCAGATCTGGCGGCCTTGTTCGATATTCCCATGGCGATCGTCATGGATGTAAAAGGTATGGCCCAAACCGCCGCGGCGCTGGTCTCGGGGCTTGCCAGCTTTCGTGACGATATCCATATCGCCGGGCTTATCGCCAATGCCTGCGGCTCGCAGCGCCACCGTGAGTTGATCGAAGGCGCGCTGCCGCCCTCGATTCCGTTGCTGGCCGCCGTGCCCCGCGATCCTGCTTTATCGCTCCCCGAGCGCCACTTGGGGCTGGTACAGGCAGCAGAGATTCGTGAGGATCTGGAAGCACGCTTTGAGGCGGGCGCCAAAGCACTGGAAGCGGCAGGACTGCTGGAAGCCCTCGCCGCACTGCCACCGGTGACCTTTAGCGCACCTCAAGAGAAACTCGCCACTGTTAAGCCCGCGCTTAAAGGGCACACCATTGGCGTGGCAAGCGACGCCGCCTTTAGCTTTATCTATCAGGCCAATTTGGATCTGTTAGAGCAGATGGGCGCCACGCTGCGTTTCTTCTCGCCGCTAACGGATAGCCGACTGCCAGAGTGCGACGCCCTGTGGCTACCGGGAGGTTACCCGGAACTGCACGCCGACACCCTTGCGGATAACAGCGCCATGCGCGCGGCCATTCAGGCGTTCTTTAACGCCGATAAACCGATCCTAGCCGAGTGTGGTGGCCTGCTCTACTGCCTGGAAACCCTCACCGGCTATGACGATGTGACCCATACCCTGTTAGGCCTGCTGCCAGGGCAGGGCGCCATGCGCGGTCGCCGGGGCTGCCAGGGGATGCAAACCGCCGAGCTACCGGAAGGGCCAGTGCGCGGTCATGCCCACCACCGCTCCATGGCAGAGGGAACCCCTGAGCCGATTGCTCACGGCCGTCGCCAGCGCCACCCCGCACCGGGGGAAGCGATTTACCGTCAAAAGCGCCTGACGGCGACCTATTTACATCTGTTTTTTCCCAATAATCCTGACGCCGTTGCCCGCTTGTTTTTATCAGCTCCTTTTTCATCAACCCAGGCACACGGCGAACAACAACTTCCTAGTGAGGCATTTACGCATGCAACTCAATAAAATTCCGGCCACGGTAGTCACCGGTTTCCTCGGCAGCGGCAAAACCACCCTGCTGGCCAATATTCTGCGCCAGGTGACCGGCAAGCGGATCGCCGTGATCGTTAACGAGTTCGGCGAGCAGGATATCGACTCCAGCCTACTGCGCAGTTGCGCACTGGGGTGTGAAGAGGGTAGCGAAGGCGAGCAGCTAGACGGTGGAGATGGCAGTATCTATGAGCTGGCCAACGGTTGTATCTGCTGCACGGTGGAAGAGGAGTTTCTACCGGTAATGAAAAAGCTGGTCGCTCGCCGTGATGATATCGACCATATCCTGATCGAAACTAGCGGGCTGGCGCTGCCCAAACCCCTGGTGCAGGCGTTTAACTGGCCTGACGTGCGCCAGCACTGCACCGTGGATGCGATTATTACCGTGATCGATGGCCCCGCCGTGGCCGCTGGCCGCTATGCCAGCGACGTCGATAAAGTCGAAGCCCAGCGCCGCGCCGATGAAAGCCTCGACCACGACCCCAGCCTGCGCGAACTGCTCGATGATCAGCTCAGCGCAGCGGATCTGGTGCTGGTGAGCAAGGCCGACTTACTCAGCCCGGAAGAGCGTGCCCGGGTGGAAGCGGTGATTCAGGCGCGGGTGAGTGCCTCGGTGAAAACGCTGTTTATCGATCAGACATTAACTGGCGATACCGCCCAGCTGGAAGCGCTGATGGGTATTGGTGCGGCCAGCGAAGAGAACATTGATAGCATCACCAACCACCACGATAAGCACCACGCCGAAGGCGCTCACCACGACCACGCCCACGATAACTTTGACTCCTGCGTGATTACCCTGGGCGAAGTGGATGGCGACGCCCTGGCCAGCAAGCTGCAGCAGCTGCTGATAGACCATGAGATCTATCGTGCCAAGGGCTTTGCGGCGATTCCCGGTAAACCGATGCGCCGGGTTATTCAGGCGGTGGGCGAGCGCCTGGAAGGCTACTTCGACCGGCTTTGGGCCCAGGACGAACTCCGCCAAACCCAACTGGTGATTATTGGTAAAGACCTGGATATTCCAGCGCTGCGCGAAGCGCTAGCTGACACAGAGGTTCAAACGTCTTCTCAAACGGCTAGCTAATGCACTTATTCGCCGCTAAGCCGGGGGGCTTTGTCGATGATGAAGGCATCATCGATCTACAGCAGAGCCCCGCCGAGGTCGTGATACTCTCCGCCGCCGATAGCAATCTTTCGGCGTTGGCCCAGGCGGTTGATCGCCTGGGTGAGGCCTACCCCTCGGTGCGGCTGGCCAACTGGATGAATTTGGTCAAGCCCGCCGCCTACGATCTTTACGAAGATCGGGTGCTGGAAAAAGCTCAGTTGGTGATAGTTTCGCTGCTGGGCGGCAAGGCCTACTGGCCCTACGGCCATGAGCGCCTGCTTGCCTGGGCGGCAGCCAAACCCGGCCGCCAGCTGATTCTGGTGCCGGGCTGCGACGCCCCGGATGATGCGCTGCTGGAAGACTCCACCATTGCCTTTGATGATGCCTACCGGGTGTGGCGCTATCTACGCGAGGGCGGTACTGATAACGCCGAGCAGCTGCTGCGGTTTGTTGCCAATGAGTATATGGCCAGCGAGTGTGTAGATAGAAGTCTGAGCGACTGGCAGGAGCCCAAGGTGATTCCACCAGCGGTGATTTATGCGCCGCAAGAACAGCAGGCGTCAAGCCTTAGCGAGTGGCGTGATCGGCAGGTGCCAGGGCGGCCGGTATGCCTGCTGCTGTTTTATCGCAGCCATCTGCAGGGGGCCAATACCGCCGTGCCCGACGGTATGATCGCGGCGCTTAAAGACCAGGGGCTGGAGCCCTTGGCGGTGGCGGTGGCCTCCTTAAAAGAGGGGCCGTGCATTGATTTTATTAATCACCTGATTGAGCAGACCGGCGCTATGCTGGTGATTAACACCACCAGTTTTGCGGTTAATCGTAATGCCGATGGGTTGGATGCTTTGGGTGATACACCTGCTTCTGACCTGCAAAATAGTCTGTTTGTCGGGCGGCCCGTGGTGCTCCAGGCGATCCTTGCCAGCAGCACCACCGAAGATTGGCAGGGTATGGCCGCCGGGCTGCATAGCCGCGATGTGGCCATGCAGGTGGTACTGCCGGAAATGGATGGGCGCATCATCACCCGGGCGGTGGGGTTTAAAGCCGAAGCCCACTACAACCAGCGCTGCCAATTGGCGGTTACCCACCACGTGATCCACCCGGAGCGGGCCGCCTTTGTGGCCGAACTGGCCCGGCGCATCTGCTCCCTGCGGCTCACCCCCAATAGCCAAAAGCGCATCGCGCTGATTATGGCCAACTACCCCAATCGCGATGGCCGGATCGGCAATGGGGTAGGGCTGGATACCCCCGCCTCGACACTGAATATTTTGACCGCCTTGGCCGAGGCAGGCTATCCCCTTAGCGAACTGCCAGAGAGTGGTGATGAGTTAATCCGCCTGCTCCAAGGCGCGGTAACCAACGACCACGCCAGCCTCGATCAGCGCGTCTGCTGGCAGAGCATCAGCGTTGACGACTACCTGGCCTGGTTTAAAACCCTGCCAGCGGAGCTGCAGAACATCGTCTGGACGCGCTGGGGCGCACCGCAGGATGACCCCAAATGCCGGCAAGGGCGGTTGATGATCGCGGGCATCCGCTTAGGCGACACCTTTGTGGGTATCCAGCCTGAGCGGGATTTTATCGAAGATCTCACCCAGTCCTACCACGATATGCAGTTAGCGCCGCCCCATAGCTACTTGGCGTTCTACTTCTGGCTGCGCGAACACTACCAAGTCGATGCGGTTATCCACGTGGGCAAGCACGGCAATTTAGAGTGGCTGCCGGGAAAAAGCACTGCGCTAAGCGCCGACTGCTGGCCGGATATCGCCCTGGGGCCGCTGCCGCACTTTTATCCGTTTATCGTCAATGACCCCGGCGAGGGCGCCCAGGCGAAACGGCGCAGTCAGGCGGTGATTATCGACCACTTGATGCCGCCCCTGGCCCGGGCTGAGCTCTACGGCGCCATGGCCGAGCTCGAAGCGCTTACCGACGAGTACTACCAGGCGCTGGATATGGATCCCCGCCGGGAAGCGTTGATACGCAGCCAGATTCTCGCCCACCTGCGTGATACCGGGATTGACCAGGAGTTGGCTCACGCGAGCGACGACGCCGAACTTCTCAACGAACTGGATACCTTTCTCTGCGATATCAAAGAGTCCCAGATTCGCCACGGGCTGCACGTGCTCGGCAACTTGCCGCCGGAAGAGAAACGGGCGGGCACCCTGGTGGCGCTACTGCGGCTGCCCAGGGGCGAAGCGGTGGCTCAGCGCGGCCTGCTGCACAATTTAGCTCGCGATTTGGGGTTGATTGAGCAACATGATGGTAAGCCTTTTGACCCCCTGGCCGCCGCCAACGAACCCTGGCTGGGGCCGAGGCCTGCTATTTTGATCGAACAGCTTGATGCCCATTGGCGCACTGGCGCGGATACTAGGGAGCGCCTGGAACTGCTCGCCGAACGCTGGGTGAGCGATTACGTATTAGCGCCCGGCTGCCTGGATGAGCTGGCCCGGGATTATCCTGATACCGCAGAGCAACTGCGCTATGCCCGTGAGCACTTATGGGTCGCCATGCAGCGTGGCGTTAAGATGGAACTTCAGTCACTGCTGGACGGCCTTGAGGGCATCTTTGTACCCGCCGGGCCCAGCGGTGCCCCCAGCCGGGGACGGTTGGATACGCTGCCCACCGGGCGCAACTTTTTCAGCGTCGATAACCGCTCGATTCCTTCTCCCGCCGCCTGGAGGCTGGGCGAAAAGTCCGCCCAGGCGTTTGTCGAGCGCTACCTGCAGGATAACGGCGACTACCCGCGGCGGTTGGGCCTATCGATTTGGGGCACCGCCACCATGCGCACCGGCGGCGATGATATCGCCCAGGCCTTTGCGCTCATGGGCGTGCGCCCTAAATGGTCGCTGGGCTCCCAGCGGGTCAGTGACTTCGAAGTTATTCCCTCGATGCTGCTTAATCGCCCACGGGTGGACGTTACGCTACGGGTCTCCGGGTTTTTCCGCGATGCGTTTCCCAATGTGATTCGTCTGTTTGACGCCGCCGTGCAAGCGGTCGCCGCCTATGAGGAACCGGGCAACAGCAACACCATCCGCGAGGCGGTGTTAGCCCGCCAGCAAACGCTGGAAGCCCAGGGGCTAAGTCCGGAAATGGCTGCTCAGGAAGCGAGCTACCGCATCTTCGGCAGCAAGCCCGGCGAGTATGGCGCGGGCCTCAACCGGCTGATTGAGAACCGCGCTTGGGAGAGCGCCGACGATTTAGCCGAAGCCTATCTCGATGCCGGGGCCTACGCCTACGGCCAGTTTAAGGAGTCGGGCACGGCCGCGCGGGGTGCCTTTGAACAGCAGCTCCAGGGGCTGGATGCGGTGATGCAAAACCAGGATAACCGCGAGCACGATATTCTCGACTCTAACAGCTACTACGCCTTTCAGGGTGGGATGGCCAACGCCAGCCGCGCGCTAAGCGGTCAGGCGCCGGTGATTTATCACGCCGACCACGCCAACCCCGCCGCGCCCAAGATTCGTACCTTGAAAGAAGAGCTTGCCCGGGTGATTCGTTCCCGGGTGTTAAACCCCAAGTGGATCAACGCCATGCGCGAGCACGGCTATAAGGGCGCGTTTGAAATGGCCGCCACGGTGGACTACCTGTTTGCCTACGACGCCACCACCGATCTGATTGCCGACTACCAGTACGCCCAGGTGAGCGACGCCCTGGTGTTCGACGCCGCCAATCAGCAGTTCCTGCGCGAGCACAACCCGGCTGCCCTGGAAGAGATGGCCGAACGATTACTCGAAGCGGCCCAGCGGGGCATGTGGCAAGACCCCGGCGAGCACGGCCAGGCGCTGCAGGATCTGCTGCTGGAAATGGACGAAGCCAAAGAGACCAACGGTCATGCCGCCCAGCCCACGCATTAAAGGCTGGTGCCCCGGCGCGTGGCGACCCATGGCCACCGGCGATGGCCTGTTGGTAAGGGTGCGCCCGCCCTTGGGCGAGCTATCGCGGGCTCAACTGCTGGCGCTATGCGACGCCGCCGAGACCTTTGGCAGTGGTTTGATCGAGCTCACCAGCCGCGCTAATTTCCAGCTGCGCGGCGTGACCGACACCAGCTGGCCGCTGTTAATGGCCTTTCTGGTTGAGCACCAGTTGGTCAGCGCCGACCCGGAAGCAGAGCGTCAGCCGCAGCTGATGCTGGCACCACACTGGCAAGCGGGGGATGACTCGCCTACCATTGCCAGCTTGCTGCAAGCACGGGGCAACGAATTAGCCGTCATGCCCGGCAAAGTGGGTATCGCCATCGATGCGGGCAAAGCGCCGGTATTGAGCGATAGCGCCGCTGATTTTCGCGTTGAGCGCTCAGTGGAAGGCTGCCTGCTGGTGCGTGCTGATGGCCATACATTAGGCACCGAGGTGAATGATACGGAAGGCGCCGTGGAACAGCTAATCCGACTCACCCACTGGTTTGTGGAGAGCGGCGGCTGGGACTCCGGGCGTATGCGCCGCCATAAAGCGCCACTGCCGGAGTGGGCGCCCACTGATACGGCCCCAGCGCCCCCCGGCGCTAAGCTGGCACTGGGCAGTCATCCCGCTGGCCAGGTGGTGGGGCTGCCCTTTGGGCGCGCCACTGCCGCAACGTTGCGTGATTTGGTAGCGCCTGAGAGTGCTACCGCCGTACAGGTCACGCCCTGGCGGCGCCTGCTGGTTAAACAGAGGCTAGGGCAGGGCGATGCAGCGCCAGCGGATGACGGCTTAATCCGGCATAATAGCGACCCGCGGCTATTGATGGATGCCTGCCCCGGCGCGCCGTACTGTGAACAGGCCAGCGTCGCGACCCAGCCCCTTGCCGAGCGGCTAAGTGGCCTGAAAAACAGCAGCGTCCATTTATCCGGGTGTGCTAAAGGCTGCGCCCGTCGCACACCGGCCGATGTTTGTTTGGTAGGTGAGGCCGGCCGATTTAATCTTATTGTTAACGGCAGTGCCGATAGCACGCCGGTTAAGACAGGCCTCACCGAGAGTGAGGCGTTGGATTTTATGAGCAAGCTCAGCGAAAGCAGTTAGGTTGATCGAAGTTAATAATAGCGGCTTATATACTTGGTAGCTGAGTGCCAGGACAGGTTTCCGCGAGGGCGCTGTGAACCCATTCGTGGGCGCTACTTTCGACATCCATGTCGAAAGACCCTCGCTACAACCTGACCTGGCACGCATGCCTTGCGGTTTGCCAACTGCGAATTAGTTTATTTGGAGAATTTGGGTGCCCTATAAGTATGAAACAAGCGGCCCGGCGATTTACCGGCAGTCATTTGCCATTATCCGCAGCGAGGCGGAGCTTGCCCGCTTTTCAGCGGAGGAAGAAACGGTCGCAGTGCGCATGATTCACGCCGCCGGGCTGGTGGAATTGGCCGCGTATATTCACTTTCAAAACGATGTGGTCAATAAGGCCCGCGCCGCTTTGGAGCAGGGCTCACCTATTCTTTGCGATGCACGGATGGTCTCGGAAGGCATTACCCGCAAACGGCTGCCCGCGGATAACCAAGTCATCTGTACCCTTAACGATGAGCGCACCCCCACGCTCGCCCAGGAGATGGCCAATACCCGCTCGGCGGCGGCGCTGGAGCTGTGGCGCCCCCACCTTGAAGGCGCCGTGGTCGCCATTGGCAACGCGCCCACTGCGCTTTTCCATCTACTCAATATGCTCGAAGATCCAGACTGCCCACGCCCGGCAGCGATTATCGGCTGCCCGGTAGGCTTTGTGGGCGCAGCAGAATCCAAGGAAGCACTGCTGGCAACAACTGAACTCTCCAGCTGTATCGTGCGCGGCCGCCTAGGTGGCAGCGCGGTGACGGTAGCGGCCATTAACGCCATGGCGGATCGTATCGAATGACGCAAGGGACGATTTACGGGGTTGGCTTAGGGCCAGGCTGCCAGGATTTAATGAGCGTGCGCGCCGACCGCTTGATTCGCGGCGCCAGTCACGTGGCCTATTTTCGCAAGAAGGGGCGTTGCGGCCATGCCCGCACCATCGTAGAGGGCTTGATTGCACCAGATGCAACCGAGCTGCCCATGGAGTACCCGGTCACCACGGAAATCCCCTTTGACGACCCCCGCTACAATGAGCTGCTGTCAGCCTTCTACGAGCGCAGCGTGGCCCAGCTGATCGAGATGGCCGAGGCCGGTTGCGATGTGGTGGTGCTGTGCGAAGGCGACCCGTTTTTCTACGGCTCCTTTATGCACCTCTACACGCGGCTACTGAACCGCGTGCCGGTCTCGGTGGTGCCGGGGATTACCGGCATGTCGGCGGCGTGGACGGCCACCGGTCAGCCGATTACCTGGGGCGATGACATCATGACCGTGCTGATGGCCACGCTACCGGAAGAGGCCTTGGCCGAGCGCATTGCCCAAACCGATGCGCTGGTGGTGATGAAGATTGGCCGCAACCTGGCTAAGCTGCGCCGGGCGCTGGTGCACGCAGGCCGTGAAGAGCAAGCGTGGCTAATCGAGTACGCCGCCATGACCCAACAGCGAGTTCTGCCCTTGAGGGAGGTGGGCGAGAGCGTGCCGTACTTCTCGATTGTGCTGATTCACGGCAATGGGCGGCGCCCATGAGCGGCTGGCTGAAAATCGTCGGCCTGGGGCCGGGGTCAGAAGCGATGATCACCCCCGAAGTCACGGCCGCGCTGCGGGAGGCCACCGATGTGGTGGGCTACGTGCCCTACGTCAATCGGGTCGCGCCTAGAGCTGGGTTAGTTCGCCACGGCTCGGATAATCGCGAAGAGATACGCCGGGCAGAGCACGCGCTACAGCTGGCGCTTGAGGGCCACCGGGTAGTGGTGGTGTCTTCCGGCGACCCCGGAGTCTTTGCCATGGCAGCGGCGGTGTTCGAGGCCTTGGAAACCGGCGATGCTCAGTGGCGCAAGCTGGATATCCAGGTACTGCCGGGCATTTCCGCCATGCTGGCGGCCAGTGCCAGCATTGGCGCGCCGCTAGGCCACGACTTCTGCTGCATCAATCTATCCGACAACCTCAAGCCCTGGGCGCTAATTGAAAAACGCCTGCGTCTGGCTTCTGAGGCCGACTTCGCCATGGCATTTTACAATCCCCGCTCCAAGGCGCGGCCCGAGGGTTTTGCGCGCACCTTGCAGGTACTACGGGAAGCCTGCGGCCCGGATCGATTGATCATCTTCGCCCGCGCGGTTTCCACCCCCGAGGAGTCGATTCGAGTCACCACGCTAGGCGAGGCAACGCCGGACATGGCCGATATGCGCACCCTGGTGATTGTCGGTTCCCAGCAGACGCGATTGATAGAGCGAGCTGGGGTACCGCTGGTTTATACGCCGCGCTCGGCTGATTAAGCGTATTGAAGATTAAGAGTGGCTATCGAGCCAGCTAATCACGTCATCAATACGATGAAGTTCGTGGCGGGGTGGCAGCGCTGGACGTTCGACCATCACAATGGGTAAGCCGAGCATACGGGCAGCGGTTAGTTTCGAAGCTGCCCCTTCGCCGCCGGAATTTTTACAGACGATGCGCTGGATGCGCTGATTTTCCAGCAGGGAGAGATCGCCTTCTAGCGTAAAGGGGCCTCGATCAATCACGGTGCTGACATCGGCCAGTGCTAACGGGCTAGCAGGCCGGTCGACCAAACGCAGCACGTAATGGTGTTGTGGCTGGGCGGCAAAAGCAGCAAGGTGCATGCGGCCAATGGCGAGCAGTACGCGCTGGGGCGGGCCAGCCATGGCGCTGACGGCTTCATCGATACTTGCCACGCTTTGCCACTGGTCGCCAACAACAGGTCGCCAGGCAGGCCGGGTTAGGGCAATGGCCTTAACGCCGCACTGGGCCGCAGCGGCGACAACGTTAGTGCTCATCTGCGCGGCAAAGGGGTGGGTGGCGTCAACAATATGGGTAATGCGTTCCTGAGCTAAAAAAGCGACAAGCCCACTTACGCCGCCAAAACCGCCAATGCGGGTAGGCAGTGGCTGAGGTTTTGGCGAGTTCACCCGCCCGGCGTAGCTGAAAATGGCGGGAAGGCCGCGCTTCGCGACAGCGCTGGCCAGGGCGCTGGCTTCAGAGGTTCCCCCAAGAATTAGGATTTTGATCATGGCTGAGGTTAACAACGCTCCCTGGTTGACGCTATTAGGCTGGGGGGAGAGTGGCATAGCGGGGCTAAATCCGGCAAGCCGGGAGGTGCTGGAAAATGCCCAGGTGGTATTCGGCGCACGCCGCCACTTACGCCTGCTGCCACCCCTAAATGCCGAAGTGCGTGAATGGCCGGTGCCCTTTGCCGACGGCATTCCCATGCTGTTAGATCAGCGCGGCCGCCGAGTCGTTATGCTGGTCTCCGGCGACCCCTTCTGGTTTGGGGCAGGCACTTCCTTATCCCGCCACCTGGCGGCAGACGAGTGGCAGTCGCTGCCATCGCCCTCCACCTTTAGCCTGGCAGCTTCCCGCTTGGGCTGGCCGTTGGAGCGCTGCACCTGCTTGGGTCTGCACGCCAAGCCGCTAAAGCGCATTCGCCCCTATCTGCATGCGGGCAGGCGTTTATTGGTGCTGGTGAGAGACGGCGAGGCGGTGGCCGAGTTAGCGGCACTGGTGAACAGCTTCGGCTTTGGCGATTCCCAACTAACGCTGCTGGAATCACTAGGCGGTGCCAATGAGCGTATTCGGACCCTACGCATAGATACTGCCTTGGCCGACGATATCGCCCACCCGGTCGCGGTAGCGCTGGACGTCGCAGGCCCCGGCCCCGCCTTGCCGCTTACCCCTGGCCTGCCGGATCACTTTTTTGACCACGATGGCCAAATCACCAAGCAGGCCGTGCGGGCGATGACCGTGGCGTCACTGGCGCCCATGCCCGGCGAGCGGCTATGGGATATCGGCACCGGCTCTGGCTCCATCGCCATTGAGTGGCTGCTCGCCCATGGGGATAATCAGGCCATCGGCTTTGAGCGCCACCCTGAGCGAGCGGCCAGGGCGCGAGCTAACGCTGCCAACCTGGGCGTTGACTGGCTGGAGGTCAAAGAGGGCAACGCGGTTGAAATACTCAACGAGGCACCGCTGCCGGATGCGGTGTTTATTGGCGGCGGGTTATCTCAAGCGCTGTTAGACGCCTTATGGCAGCGCCTACCCAAAGGCGTGCGCATCGTCGCCAATGCGGTCACCCTGGAATCCGAAGCACTGCTGACCCACTGGCATCAGCAGGCTGGCGGCGAGCTGCTGCGCCTTGAGCTGGCCAGCGCCGCCCCTATCGGCACCCGCCGGGGTTGGAAAGCCAGCTACCCGATTGTGCAGTGGCGGGCCGTTCGATGAACGATGTTTACGATGACAGCGCGATGAAGGGGCAGAAGATAAAAGTAGCGGGGTTTGGCTTTCGCAGCGAAGCGCCGATGGCCTCCCTTGCCCAAGCGCTGGATCAACTGATCGAACAGTATGGCGCCATCCACCGGCTGGCAGCGGCCCACTCCATGCTGCCGCTGGTTCAACAACTGGGCCGACTGCGTAGTATTGAGGTTATCGCCGTGGCGGATACCGAACTCTCTTCAGTGGCAACGCTCACCCACTCGGCTCGTAGTATGCAGGCCCGTGGTACGGGCAGCGTCGCCGAAGCCGTGGCGCTACTGGCAGCAGGGACAGGGGCAACGCTGCTTGGCCCAAGGTTAATATCAGCGGATCGGCAGGCGACTATTGCGGTGGCAGAAGGAGCTGACTAGAGGAATGACGGAATGACAGTACACTTTATCGGCGCTGGCCCCGGCGCGCCGGATCTACTTACCCTACGCGGTCGCGACTTAATCGCCGCCTGCCCGGTATGCCTCTATGCAGGCTCGTTAGTGCCAGAGCAGATTTTGGAACACTGCCCGGCAGGGGCAAGGGTAATCAACACCGCGCCGCTATCGCTAGACGAGATACTTCACGAAATTCAAACCGCTCACGCGGAAGGCCTGGACGTCGCCAGGCTGCACTCGGGGGATCTCTCGGTATGGTCGGCCATGGGCGAGCAGCTGCGCCGCCTGCGCGAACTGGATATCCCTTATAGCATTACTCCCGGCGTGCCCTCCTTTGCCGCAGCGGCGGCGACCCTAGGCCAGGAGCTAACACTACCCGGCGTGGCCCAGTCGGTGGTGCTTACCCGCACGCCGGGGCGGGCCAGCGGCATGCCCAGTGAAGAGACCCTGGCCAACTTTGCTCGCACCGGAGCAACGTTGGCGATTCATCTCTCGATCCATAATCTCGCCCAGGTAGTGGAAAGCCTGACGCCTTACTACGGCGAGCAGTGCCCGGTAGCGATTGTGTGGCGGGCAAGCTGGCCCGATGAGCGGGTAGTGCGCGGGCGGCTAGCCACTATAGAAACGCTGATCAATGACACCATGCAGCGCACCGCGCTAATTCTGGTGGGGCCGGTGCTGGAGAGCGACGACTTCCAGGAGAGCAGCCTCTATGCCGTAGGCTACGACCGCCGCTTTCGCCCTCAATCGGCGGATTCGCCCTTTGCCACACCCACTGATAAGAGCGAACCATGATTACGCTGTCGCTAATAGGTATCGGCACCGGCAACCTTGATCACGTCACCCTAGCAGCGGTGCGCGCCCTAAACCGCGCCGATGTGATCCTGCTGCCCCGCAAAGGCGACGCCAAATCAGACCTCCTCGACCTGCGCCGCCTGCTATGCGAACGGCTGTTAGAAGCACCGGTGACCACCAACATCGTCGAGTTCGATCTACCCAGCCGGGATGGCCGGGAAGACTACCTGGGCGCAGTAGACGACTGGCATGCTGCCATTGCCAGCGTATGGGCGCAGCTAATCGATCAACACCTACCCAACGGCGGGCGGGTCGGCATGCTGGTGTGGGGCGACCCCTCGCTTTTTGATAGCAGCCTGCGGATCACCCAGCGGCTAAGCGCAGCGGGCAGGGCGGTTGAGGTAGAAGTCGTGCCAGGCATCACCAGCCTGCAGGTGCTCACCGCCGAACATAAAATCCCGCTAAATGCCCTCGCCGAGCCAGTACAAATCACCACCGGCCGCCGCCTACGCGAACGCGGCTGGCCAAGCGATGCCGCCACCGTAGCGGTAATGCTCGACAGCGGCGGCGCCTTCACCACGCTGCCGCCGGAAGATACCTACATTTGGTGGGGTGCCTACCTGGGTATGGATAAACAGTGCTTGATCAAAGGCTGGCTAAGCGAGGTCAGCGACGAGATCATCCAACGCAGATCAAAGCTGCGCGAACAGCACGGTTGGATTATGGATATTTATCTGCTGGCCTGTAAACCGCAGCTATAAGCCTGAGCGAATGGGGCGGTTTTCCGTACAGTAATTCTAAAAAACCTGAATAATTGATAGGCTTTGATGCGCACTTAAATGGAATTATGCCGATGCAACAAGATGCGCGTATTATCTCTCGTTCAGCCGTTTTTAGCCGCAGGGTGTTTCCTACCATATGGTTAATCTTTACTAGCTTGATGACTTTGTTATTTTTGTACCACGCGGGTGGCTTTACAATAGCTGTATTTATCCCCCTTGGCATGATTGTTTTTATGGCTCATTCGTTTAAAAGGTCTTATGCAGGTGTAGCTAACCGTGTGTATGACAATGGTGACAGCTTGACGTTTGTGTACGGAAAAGAGCGAGAGATAGTGTATTTAAAGGATGTGATTAACGTTAACTATCAGTCCATGGTGTCACCCGATAAAGTGACACTGACGCTACGAAAATCCGGCGCTGAGAACACCTCTACCCGCGAGGTTGCTTTCCTTCCTACTAGAACCAATTGGAATACGGGCGATATATCGTTCAAAACTTTCAGTCGTGAGAATCGGCTTTTCGAAGAATTGGTTGAACGAGTCGACACGGCAAGGCGCCATGACAATAAAGCTGGGTAACGCAGCAGTTACTAAATTATCCTAGGCGCAGAACTATCGGACTCAAAACTGTCTAGGAAGCAGAAAATTTTTCATTCGCTTACACTCCAGGAGCACCCATGAGCTTTTACGTTTATCTATCCGGTGAGATTCACACCGACTGGCGCGAAGAAATCCAGCGCGGCGCCGAGGCAGCGGGCCTGGATATCGTGTTTACCGCTCCGGTCACCGACCACGCCGCCTCTGACGCCGCCGGCGACCACCTGGGCAAGCCGGAAAATGGCTTCTGGCGCGACCACCAGTCCTCCAAGGTCAACGCCATCCGTACCCGCACCATGATCGAGCAAGCGGATCTGGTCGTTGTCCGCTTCGGCGACCAGTACAAACAGTGGAACGCCGCCTTCGACGCAGGCTACTGCGCAGCCCTCGCCAAGCCCTACATCACACTGCACAGCGAAGATATCGTTCACCCGCTGAAAGAAGTGGATGCTGGAGCGAACGCCTGGTGCACCACCACTGACCAAGTCGTCGAAACTCTGCGTTACGTCCTTAAAGCCTAAGCACTTAGCGCCTTCCACAACCCCACTGCAGCATTAGTAATGTTGACCCGGTGTTGTGGGAGGGCGCTTTAGCGCGCGAAGACCCCTACCCATAAACAATCCAGCCCAATATGGTGTCAGGCCACTATTGCGAGTTCGCTTCGGTAAAAATACCATAAAATCAAAGAATTGCATGCTCGTGGCGCGGTGTAACGCTTGGTGAGGAACGAGTCAAAGGGCACACGCAGCGGAGGCCCGGCGCGAAGGCAGCGCCAGCTACAGCACAAGTTTTCTGCAAAGTCACGTGACCTAAGCCAATTTTATGAATACAGTACGAGTAGATCAGCAAAACTAGAACGTACGCGAATTTTGGATATACTGACGAACTACTATTAATTTTATTAAAAATTAGTTGGTTAGCGCTGTTTCAACGCGCGCGATAAGAATGTTGAACAGCGCAGTGCGTTCATTTAATACCAGAACGTGCAGTCTAATCACTGTTACATGTCATAGGAGGAAGTGTGCGAAAGAAGTTGATTGGAGAGTATGGGCTCTTCGAGTCCAGTGTTGCGGTTTTGTTTTTTGGCTTTTTTTGCTATCTGAATTACCTATTCTTCAAGGGCGTCTATGATGGAGGGGTGGTTACTGAGGAAATCTACTTCATGATCGTTTTCATGAACCTAGTCGGATTAGTTATTGTATTTCTTCCGATTTTGACGAAGAAGGCTGAAGGAGTTTCGAATGAGAAAGTCAAAATATTTTTAGATCTTCCTGATAAGGATTCAAAATTTACCTTCTCTGCCATATCGGGCTTTCTAAGCGATCAAGCGCTGGCGGCTTTTCTGGCGACGCTCTTAATTTTTACTGGAAAACAGGTGTTTGAAAATTTTGGGGGAGTCATAGCGGCGTTCTACGTAATGGTTCTTTTTGTTGCGGCGATTGTTCTGGGGTGTTTATCTTTAGTTCGATTTATAACTCACTTCGCCAAGCATCATGGTGCGCTCTATACTTTGGCTGCGCTTTTATCTACAGGCGTCATGTTCGCTTTTTTTAATGCAGGCTTAAAGATGGCGGCTTGATAACATGTAACAAATGGCTGTTGTCGGACGTGCCTGCGCTGCGGCACGCCGCAAAGCCAAAGCGTTACGTGTCAGCACATTGAGGATTTTTAGTTAATGAAAATTGGAGCAGCAGCAATCTCGAAAATTGCTGAAATGATATGTGGCGATCAACCATTTCAGTTTTTCCCGTATAGAAGTTCGTCTTACCTTACGCGATTTTTTGTCGATTTAGACCTTGATTATGTTCATGATGGATCAACTAGACGAGTATGGGTTAGGGAAGTTCTTGATGAACTTAATAGACGGCAATCTCCAGATAATATGCCATCACCAGAAATGGTTAAGGTCATTGAGTATCTCTTACATCCAGATCACTTTCTTTTTGATGATAACGTTGACCGTGATAAGGCTTTAGAAGCTATCACTTCATCGTTAAAAACAAATGATTTAACGATTTCTGTTCAGGCGAACGGAACAGTTCGGTTACTTCCTGCGAATGGCGAGTTCATTTCAACATCTTTTGAAGAAATCCCTACCGAGAGAGTAATAACGTTTAAACCCAGCGTATTTCAAGTTCCTGCTAAAAAATTAAACGAAAAACTAATTTCTGTGATGATGCCATTTAATGCCGGATTTAATGGCACTTACTCAGCTGTAACTAGAGTAGCTGATTATATGAGTTTGGAATGCAAGCGAGCTGATGACATATGGGATAATTCCACCTTTATACAAGATATCTTTGATTTGATATTTTGCTCTAAGGTAGTGGTGGTTGATTTCACTGGTAAAAATCCTAATGTCATGTATGAAACGGGAATAGCACATACTCTTGGAAAAACTGTTATTCCAATTACTCAGTCCCTTGACGATATACCTTCTGATTTAGGGCATCATAGGGCATTAAAATACTACCCAAATGAAGAAGGATTAAGGAATCTAAGTAATGATTTATACAAACGCCTTCAATTTATCTATAAGCAAAACACGTAACAAGCGCATGTTGCAGGACTGGTTTTCCGCTGCGCTTCAAACCAGCCGCAAATGCGGGTGTTATGCAATGTTCAAACAGACAGTGGAGTAATAATGTCGATCTCAACAATTTCAAGTTCAATTACTAGGTTGCAAAAAGAAATATCAGATATCCACCACAAAATGAGCTTGGAGACAAAAAAGGAGTCTGATTGTGGGAATCGGATTGGGCAAATTGAAAGGAGCATTACCAAAAGCACTAGCATTAGTACTCTGAAAAGCAAAAGTGCTGAAGTTCAAAGAAAACAGGCTGAGATAGCTAAGATACAAGTAAATAAAGCGGGTCTTTATAAAAAGCTATCTGACAAAGAAGGGCAGTTGCTAAAGGCCAAGCAAGATCTGCTTAAAGAAGAGGAAAAGGAACGTAAAAAGCAAGCCGTTGCCGACGAGAGAGAAAGAAAAAAACTAGCAGATTTAGAAAAGAGGCATCAGAGAGAGCAGCTTGAATACCAGCGCCGCTTGCGAGCAGAGATCAATCAAACTTCCAATATGGCTGCTTCTGTGAAAGAGTTGGCGAATACTCAAAATATTTCGCATACAAATATTGTGAAATATGACTTATTTATATCCCATGCCTCGGAAGATAAAGAGGAATTTGTTCGCCCACTCGCTGAAACGCTAGAAAATATTGGGGTTAAAGTATGGTATGACGAATTCACTTTAAAAGTTGGCGATAGTTTGCGAAAAAGCATCGATCAAGGGTTGGTGAACTCGAGATTTGGAACAGTGATTCTATCGTCTGCTTTTTGCTCGAAGAATTGGACACAGTATGAGCTTGACTCGATGGTTGCGCGGGAAATGAATGGACATAAAATGATATTGCCGATATGGCACAAAATAACAAAGAGCGAAGTTATGAATTTTAGCCCAGCACTTGCGGACAAAGTCGCGTTAAACACTTCTTTGCAGAGCATTGAGGAAATCGCTGGAGCGCTCGCAGAGGTAATATTGAGCGCAAAGGCATAACAATGTGCTGCTACGGAAAATTTACTCGCTGGCGCTCCTAAATTTCCGCAGAGCGCGGCGTTGAGCCTGTAGAAAAACTACGCTGACACCTCCTTCTATTCATCACACCAATGACTTTCATGCGATAAATATCAGGCACTGATCCAGCGAAACATCTAGTATGATATTGTCATACTATTGCTGTGTTAGGAGCAACCCTATGAGCATGCATCGGAAAACCATTACCCTGACTGAACAACAAGACGACTGGGTGAGAGGCCAGATTGAAAGCGGGCACTTCGGCAATGATAGTGAGTATATCCGCCATCTTATCCGCCGTGACCAGCAGGCCCAAGAACGTTTAACCAGGCTGAGAAACGCCCTCGTTGAAGGTGAGATGAGTGGGAAACCCAAGCCGCTCGATATGTCGACTATTAAGGCAGCTGGCCGTAAGCGGATGAAGGGGGCTCAGTAGTGGTCAAGCTGAGCATCACGCCGAAGGCGGAATCAGACCTTATTGGCATATGGGTATATACCTGCGAAGAGTGGGGTGTAGAACAGGCGGATAAATACTTGGATCAGCTGGAGGAAGGAATGAAGCAGTTGGTTAATTATCCGTCACTTGGCACCAAGTACGCCCATGTTCTTCCAGGATACCGCCGATTGCAGGTAGAGCATCATGCCGTGTTTTACCAAGTGCTTGAACGGGAGATCCTTGTTGTTCGTGTGTTGCACGAAGACATGGATGCACCTCAAAGGTTGCTGGATTAGTGGCAGCTAACGCCATGATGGTGTCCACTACTAAGATCAGCTCCAACCCGATACCTTTGCGCACAAGTTAGACTTATCCGTTTTCCATGCCAAGTACCGCAACGATGCGACCAGTCGGCTGACCTATGATGCAGCTATTTTTATAAACTCAGGTATTCAAGGCGATACATCAATATTATGACGAGAAAAACACTAGGTTTGAAGGTGAAAGGAGAGATAGATGCCAAGCCCGCCGACGACGTTGAAGATCAATTCCCCAATGATCCCGAAAAACGTTTTTTAAATGGCGTCGCGATTCATCCTTCCCCATGCATTGTTTTAGAGTCTGGTTCTAAGCAGCGCACTGTGCGAGCGATGGATTTGATTACGCCCATTGGGATGGGTCAACGAGGGTTGATTGTGGCGCCGCCAGGCTCTGGCAAAACGACGATGTTAAAACATATCTGTCAGGCCGTGGCAGAAGCTCATCCTGACATAAAGCTATATGCCTTGCTGATTGATGAGCGCCCGGAAGAAGTGACCGATTTTAAGCGCAGTGTGTCGGCAGAAGTGCATGCATCGTCTTCAGACGAAAGCTACACACACCATGTGCGTATGGCCGATAAGCTCCTTGAGACGGCGCGTAGGCAAGCAGGCGAGGGTCATAATGTGATGATTGTGATCGATTCTCTAACGAGACTTTCGCGGGTTCATAATGCCGAGCAGCGGGGCAATGGTCGCACTATGTCGGGTGGGCTGGATTCCCGAGCGATGGAAATCCCTCGAAAACTGTTTGGCGCCGCGAGAAAGATCGAAAACGGCGGGTCGCTCACCATTCTGGCCACCGTGCTGGTGGATACGGGAAGCCGTATGGATCAGGTGATTTTCGAGGAGTTCAAGGGCACGGGCAATATGGAACTCGTGTTATCGCGGGATGTGGCCAATCAACGGATTTTTCCGGCGATCGATATTGCTAAAAGCAGTACCCGTCGAGAGGAGCTTTTGATTGATGCAAAAGAAATTGAAAAAGTAAGGAGATTGCGTAGAGGTTTGACAACGCTTAAGCCAGTAGAAGGCGCGCAGAAGCTGCTTGCGTT
Organism: Halomonas sp. AOP13-D3-9; assembly: GCF_052379125.1. Taxonomy (NCBI): domain Bacteria; kingdom Pseudomonadati; phylum Pseudomonadota; class Gammaproteobacteria; order Oceanospirillales; family Halomonadaceae; genus Halomonas; species Halomonas sp. AOP13-D3-9. The sequence goes on from NZ_JBQSYH010000018.1 coordinate 133,980, forward strand.
GTTGGATAAATATCCCACTAACGCCGAGCTGTTAGATGCGTTTTCACCGGATTCGTGAAATATAGATAATAAAGAAGCCCACCCTTTTAAAAGGTGAGCTTCTTGGGTAAGTTTTAACGATTACTTTTTACTGAAATTCAAGTTTGATTCAGGCACTGCTTTTCGAACCGGAAAACCTGCAATCTCTTTGCGCTCAATAATACTTTTTAAGCGCCTTTCAATGGCACAAAGGTTTTTAAAGTCACTCATGTCGACTAAAGAGATGGCTTCCCCTGAGGCCCCCGCGCGGCCGGTTCGACCAATGCGGTGGATGTATTCTTCTGGCTGAAAAGGTAAATCGTAATTCACCACACGACTCAGTTCATCAATATCCAAACCACGCGCGGCAACCCCCGTGGCGACCAAGTACTTTAGCTCACCAGATTTGAACTGGGCCAAAATCTTTTCGCGCATTGCTTGGCTTCTATCGCCATGGATAGAGTCCGCTGTGATGCCGCGTTTTTCCAGTTGAGCAACAAGCTTGGCCGCATTGTGTTTTTTCTCGGTAAAAATGAGTGCCTGATCCCACTGCTGCTCGTTGATCAAGTGGCTCAACAAGGCGGACTTAGTGTCTTTGTCGACGGTGATGAGCCATTGTTTGACATTAGCGGCGGCGCGGACGTTGGGAGAAATGGATATTTCAGCCGCCAGATCGGTCATCTGACGATCCGAAAAATCGTAGGCGAGGGCGCGAACGTCGTCTGTGATGGTGGCCGAAAACAGTAGGTTCTGACGGTCTTCAGGCAGGCGATCTATGATTTTATGGATATCGTCGGCAAACCCCATGTCGACCATTCTGTCCGCTTCGTCCAGTACCATGACTTTAAGTTCGTCAAAATGCAGCGCACGCTGATGCGCCAAATCAAGCAATCTGCCCGGCGTGGCGACTAGAATATCCACTCCTTTGATTAGGCGCTCTTTTTGCGCCTCGGTATCCACACCGCCATACATCGCCATAGAGGTTAGGTGCGTGTGTTTAGCGTATTGAGCCACATTGGCTTCGACCTGAACCGCTAGCTCACGGGTCGGCACGAGAATCAGCGCACGTATCCGCTTGCCACGTAACGTGCCCGCGTTACTGAATCGCTCTAGCAGAGGAAGAACAAAGGCAGCGGTTTTACCTGTGCCTGTTTGTGCGGTGGCGATTAAGTCGTTACCCGAGAGAATGGCAGGAATCGCTTGTTCCTGAATGGGCGTTGGCGTGTTGTAACCTAGTTCGGTAATCGCTTGAACAAGAGGACTGGATAATCCTAGTTTTGAAAATGGCATTAGGAGCTCTGACCGATGGTCGTAAGGTGTGTCGAAAATGAAAAATGATGCAGTATAGCG
>NZ_JBQSYH010000019.1:0-116862 GCF_052379125.1 Halomonas sp. AOP13-D3-9
TGAAAAATCCCCCAGGGCTTGCGCCTTGGGGGATTTTTTTTGCGTGAGGATTAGGCTGTGAGGGGTAAATAGTGAGGAGTGAGGGGTAAACTTCAACACCTCACACCTCACACCTCACACCTCACACCTCACACCTCACACCTCACACCTCACACCTCACTTTTATACATCCCGACGGTGTTGGCAGATACCACCGGCCCAGGTTTCATAAATCGCGCGGTCATCCGCCAGCATCATTAGCGCAAAGAGGCGCTCGCCGAGGGTTGTGCAGTGGTTGATGCGTCGAGATAGCAGTGATGTCGCCTGAGTATCGATCACGACAAAGTCAGCCTCAAGGCTAGGTGCCAACTGGCCAATATGGCTCTCAAGGGAGAGGGCTTTTGCATTGCCCAGGGTTAAACCATAAAACCCCTGCCAGGCGGTAAGCGGTTGGCCACCCAATTGACCCACTTGATAGGCCGCTTTTAGCGTGCCAAAGCCCGACAGATCGGTGCCTGCGCCGATATCGCTAGCATAGGTAAATGCCATCCCAGTCTCTTTAGCGGCCTCTCGGTCAAAAAGACCGCTGCCAAGGAAAAGGTTTGAGCTAGGACAAAAAGCGATATTGGCGCCTCGATCCGCCAAACGCTTACGCATACCGTTATCGAGATGAATACCGTGGGCAAAGGTACTGCGTGGGCCAACGAGGCCTGCTTGCTCATAAACGGCCAAGTAGTCGCGGCTACCTGGAAACAGTTCGGCTACCCAGTCTAGTTCACCGCTGTTTTCAGCCAAATGGGTCTGTAACCAGAGACTTGGGTCATTACGTAGAAGGGCGCCTGCTGCATCCATCTGTATTTTGGTCGACGTAGGGGCAAAGCGCGGGGTGACGCTGTAGCCGAGCCGCTGCTTGCCGTGCCAATCTTCAATTAGCCGCTCGCTATCGGCAATGCCCGAAGCACCGTCCATTAGGGCCTCTGGCGCGTTACGATCCATCAATACCTTACCCACCAGCATACGCAACTGGCGCTTTTCACAGGCGGTGAAAAAGGCATCCACGGAACCAGGGTGGCTAGAGCCAAATACCTGAGCCGTTGTAGTCCCTGCGCGTAGCATCTCATCCAAAAACGTGTTAGACAGCGCTTCTGCATGGGCGTGACTCGCAAAACGACACTCTTCCGGAAAGGTATAGTCGTTTAGCCAGTCAAGTAGCTGACGGCCATACGACGCCATGATATCCAATTGAACGTAGTGCACATGGGTGTCAATAAACCCCGGCATAATTAGTTTGTCACGATAATCGAGAACATCCGCACCTTTGGGCAGCGACGGCGCCAATTCAGGAAAGTGGCCGACGGCATGAATATGCTGGCCTTTCAACCAAAGTAAGCCATCACCGTAGTGCTCTAAACTGCCCGGTTGGGGCGTATCGCCATCTCCAGGGTCGCGGGCAAAACTGATCAGTTCGGCACGAATAAACGTATCGGTAGAAGAAGTCGTCATATTAACTCGTGGTCGTCGGAGAATCGGTCAATAGCGTTCGCAGAGACTGGGAGTCCAGCCCGCGATTATCTTGAGAAGTGGGCGTGTCCGTTAGCCAAAGCAGCTCAGCCACTACCGTTAGCGCAATCGCATAGGGCGTTTTATTATTGAGCTTGGTGGCGTGAATGCGCCCAATGGGGCTTCGCACTCGAGCCATTTGCTCATCATCAGAGTAGCCGTCGCGTTTCAGCCGGCCTGAAAAGCTTGCCCATTTGCTGTCTGAACCAATTAGCCCAATCGACGCTACATCATCGCGCTCAATCAGCGCTTTGATCAGCATGTAGTCTTCGTCATGATTGTGCGTCAATACCAGTGTATGGCTGTTGGCAGGTAAGTCTGCGACGCTTTGCGCTGCATCGTGAAGCGAATAACAGTGAAGTCGCGGTTGCTGCTGCCCGACGACAAACGCATCACGACGGCTATCGTACCAGTGCAGTTGCCAGGGAAGCGGGGCGCCTAGCTTGACGATCTCTTGACCGATGTGGCCTGCACCAAAGATAGCGATGTGGTGCGTCGCGCCGGGAAAGGCTTCCAGGAGAATATTCACGAAGCCACCACAGCACTGGCCGCTTCGTCCGCCTAGAGAGAAGGCTTCTAAGCTGAGTCCGTAGCGTTGTTCAGCCAAACAGGCACGCGCGGCGGAAATGGTTTGCCACTCAAAGGTACCGCCTCCCAGCGTATCAAAAATGGCATCATCAGTGATCACCATGCGAGCGCCAGGCTCGCGGGGCGTTGAGCCTGCGCTGGTCACCTGGGTGGCTAGCACATGGGGGATGCCGTCGCGCTGTAAACGATGCAGTGCCGCATGCCAGGTTTCCGGTACTTGAAGTTCACTCACAGCGCTCTCTTCCTGATGGCATTGGCCGCGAGCATAACCCGCTCAGGCGTGGCCGGTGTGTCTAAGTGCGGTGATATGGCGTAATCGGTAAGGCTCGAAAGGGCGTCACGCAGCGCTGACCAGACACAAATGCCTAGCATAAAAGGGGGCTCGCCCACAGCTTTTGAACGGTAAAGACTGGCCATGGAGTTGGGATGGCCTTCCAATAGCGCAATATTGAAGATAGGCGGTAGGTCGCCAAAGGTGGGGATTTTATAGGTCGCCGGCCCATCGCTGACCAGCACGCCTTTATCGTTCCACTTCAGCTCTTCGCTGGTCAACCAGCCCATTCCCTGAATAAAGCCCCCCTCCACTTGGCCAATATCGATAGCGGGATTAAGCGAATCACCTACATCGTGCAAAATATCGACGCGGTCAACCTGATACTCTCCGCTCAGGGTATCCACGCTCACTTCTGCCACGGCCGCGCCAAATGCATAGTAATAAAAGGGGCGACCCTGGCCGACTGAGCGGTCATAGTGAATCAGCGGTGTAGCATAGAAGCCTTTTTCAGACAGCGATATCCGATGCAGATAGGCCGTTTGTACCAATTCTCCCCAAGGAATACTGCGCTCGCTTTCGCCGAACCCGGCCACTAACATGCCGTCTTCCAGGCGCATGCCTTCCCGATCCAAACCCTCGGGATAGTGCTCGGCGGCAAAATCGAACAGACGTTCACGTAGTTTGCTGGCCGCATCCCGGGCAGCCATGCCGTTTAAGTCAGCACCGCTGGAAGCGGCGGTCGGGGACGTATTGGGGACTTTATCGGTTCGCGTAGCGGTAATGCGCACTTTGTCTAAATCCAGCCCCAGCTCCCTGGCGACTACCTGACAAATCTTGGTATGCAGCCCTTGGCCCATCTCGGTACCGCCGTGATTAATCATCACGCTGCCGTCGGTGTAAACATGCAGAAGGGCGCCCGCCTGATTCAGATGCTGGGCGGTAAATGAAATGCCAAATTTGACCGGCGTAAGTGCCAGGCCTTTTTTTATCACTGAGTTCGTGGCATTGAAGTCACTCACCGCTTTGCGCCGCGACCAGTATTCGCTGTCACTTTCTAGCTTTTCAGCGAGTGTGTGCAACAGCTGCAACTGATCGACCTGCTGGCCGTAGTGGGTGACGTCGCGACCCTCGCGGTAGAAATTGCGCTTACGCACGGTGAGCGGATCTTCGCCAATCTGGCGGGCAATATCATCCATGGCCGCTTCAATGATCATCATCCCTTGGGGGCCGCCGAAGCCCCGGAATGCGGTATTGGAGGCGGTATGGGTTTTGGCTCGATGCCCGACTACCTGGGCATCCCCCAGCGAGTAGGCGTTGTCGGCATGAAACATGGCGCGATCAACGATGGCATCGGAAAGATCTGGCGAGTAGCCGCAGTCACCGATGACGGTGATCTCACCACCCTGAATAACGCCTTCAGCGTCGATGGCGAGCCGGTAGCGATTATGGAAGGGGTGGCGTTTCCCCGTGACGTGCATATCGTCGCTGCGTGGTAAGCGCAGGCGAACCGTCTTGCCGGTGCGGCGAGCAATAATTGCGGCAATACACGCCCAGGGAGACGCCTGAGTCTCTTTGCCACCAAAGCCACCGCCCATACGACGGACTTCGACGGTCACCGCATGAAAAGGGATATCGAGCACCTCCGCCACCAACTTTTGGGTTTCGCTGGGGTGCTGGTTGGAGGTGTGAACAATAACACCCTCATCCTCGGTAGGGTGAACCACGCAGGCCTGGCCTTCCAGATAGAAGTGCTCTTGACCGCCAACGAACAGCTCACCTTCAACCTTCTGTTCCGCCTGGTCGAGGGCCTGTTGCCAATCACCTCGGGTCTGCACATGAGTGGGGCGAACAAACTCTTCCCGCTCTGTTGCGGCCACCGGGTCTAAACTAGCTGGTTGCTCATCGATGCTGATAGTGGCTAATTTGACGGCCCGGCGAGCTGCCTGCAACGACGTTGCCGCCACGGCGAACAGGCACTGGCCTGCATAGCTGATCTCATGATCGACAAAAATGGGATCGCCCGGAAAGACCGGCCCGATGTCGGTATGCCCCGGCACCTCATGAAAGGTGATCACATCGACCACCCCTGGCGCCTCTTTCACCTTGCTGAGATCAAGCTGCGTCAAGGTGCCGTGGGCGACAGGCGATAGGCCCAGCGCCACATGTAGCGTATCGGCCGGTACGGCTAAGTCGTCAATATAAGCCGCCTTGCCGGTGACGTGCTTTTCTGCACTCTCATGAAAACTTGCGCTACCCGCCTGGCGTTGGCCAGTACTGTCGACCGTATGGCGCGCCAAGGGGCCAGAGCCTTGAATGTGGTCGTGCAGTTCACGGCGGGCACGGCTGCTATCGCCGTCCAGTTTAGTGAGCGTACGCATGGAGCATCACCTCTTGGTCGGGCACTGAGAGAGAAAGGTAGAGCCGTTCAATTAGATTCTGGGCAGCTTGCTGGCGATAATGTTGGCTACCCCGCACGTCACTCATAGGTTGGAAATCATCTTCAAGTGCCTGCTGAGCGACGCGAAACGCCTCTGGGGTAATAGCGCTGCCCTCAAGCGCTGCTTCGGCTGCTAACGCTCGCTTAGGTGTAGCGGCCATACCGCCAAAGGCGATCCGTACATCACGCATAACACCCTGCTCAACGCGGTAGCAAAATGCACCGAGTAGCGCAGAGATATCATCTTCGCGACGCTTGGAGAGCTTCCAGACGCGCAGTTGACTGTCTTTAGCCGGTTGCGGGATGAAAACGCGTGAAACAACTTCATCGGTCGCCAAGGCGGTCTTTTTATAATCTAGGAAGAAATCCTCAAGCGCTAAGCAACGCTTGCCGTTTACGCTGGCAAGCTCTACCTGGGCACTCAAGGCCAGTAGCACGGGGGGCGTATCGCCAATAGGGGAAGCATTGGCGATATTGCCGCCCAGGGTCCCCCGGTTACGAATTTGCTGGGAGCCCAGCCGGTGCAACAGATGTGCAAACGCTGGGAAGTGTGCATTAAACAGGGGTTCGAGCTGGGTATAAGTCACACCGGCGCCTATCCACCAGCCGGTTTGATTTTCAAACAGGGCCTCTTCAATGGTGAGTAGCTCGGCAACGCGAGAAACGTCGATCAACTGATCAAGGGGGGCCAAACGCTGAGTGCTCTCCAACCAGAGATCCGTGCCGCCGGCCACCAAGCGCGCCTGGGGGAATGCTTGGCGTAGCTGCGCTAGCGCGACCAAAGACGTCGGTTGGGCAAAAAATGCAGCCGTTTCCGGTAAGTCTGTGATCTGCGCATCGCTTTCCGAATTTGGCAACGTAGCGTCGAACCACTGAGGGCGCTGGTAAGGAATAGCATTCATACTCAGCGCTGCATCCCGAATCGGCCGATAGCCGGTGCAGCGGCACAAGTTACCGCCTAGCGCGGCTTCAAGTCGCTCGGGGGTTAGCGGAGAGGGGCGCTGGATAAGGTCGCTATGCAGAGTGAAAAGCGACATGACAATACCCGGCGTACAAAAGCCACACTGGCTACCATGGCATTCGATCATCGCTTCCTGGGCGGGGTGCAAGTGCCCCTGTTCCGACAACCCTTCAACGGTCACCAAGTGCCTGCCCTGCAGTTGGTGAGCAGGCGTAATGCAGGCATTAGCGCTGGTATATCTGTGTGTGCCTGACGTTGGCTCGCTAATCGCCACGGTACAGGCGCCACAGTCACCTGAAGCGCAGCCCTCTTTGGTGCCCGTTTGGGCCAAATGCTCGCGCAAAAGGGTTAGAATGCTGGTGTCGGGTGAAACGTCACACCGCTGGGGGGTACCATTGAGCAGGAACGCAATCGTTGCCATGCCGAACTCCACTGTGATCGTATAGATCGGGATTGTGCTGACCGATCGGTCAATATGAGTTGAGCTTGGGACAAAACGTCCTCTCTTGCAAGTATTTGCTCGCTGCACAGGAGTGGGGCAAGCTTATGCTAAATGCCACTATTTGGGGCGATTAGCCTATCCACCGACTCTTATCAAGGAACACTGTTAATGACCGCCGTATCCGTCCCTTCTGAAAGCCCAAGCCGGGAAAAAATAGAGACAAGTATCCTGATGGCCGCGGAGCAGGTGTTTTCTCAGCACGGTTACCGCGGGGCAAGCTTGCAAGTGATCGCTGACCGAGCAGGTCTCCCCAAAGCCAATATTTTGTACTATATGGGCAGTAAACAGGCGCTTTACGTGCGGTTGCTTAACCGCATGATGCGTCGCTGGAATGAAGTGCTTGAAGACATTACCCCAGAAAGCGATCCAGCGACGGTGCTCAGTGATTTTATTCGCACTAAAATGGTGCTTGGTCAGCGCTATCCCGAAGGCTCAAAACTCTTTGCTGCAGAAATTTTAGCCGGTGCTCCCTTTTTAAGTGAGTATCTGGCGGGTGAGTTACGCGATTGGGTGGCTTCTCGCGCGGCAATCATGCGCCAGTGGTCGGCACAGGGCAAAATGGACGATGTCGATCCGCGCTGGCTAATCTTCCTGATTTGGTCTGCGACGCAGCACTACACTGAATATAGTGCCCAAGTGTCCGGTATTCTAGGCCGCGATGCATTAAGCGACGATGACCTTGAGTCTATATCGGCTTTTCTTGAGCACGTTATCCTTAAAGGCTGTGGCATAACTCAGCCTGTTGCTAAAGCACGCCCGCTGGAAAAGTGAAACGAGAATGAGTGTGCTCCCAATTGACCAGCATCTTGATCATTTAAAAGATAGCTTAGCTGCCCACAATCGTCTGGTGCTGATTGCTCAGCCAGGGGCGGGTAAGACAACCCGCATTCCGCTGAGCTTATTGGCGAGCCACTGGGCCGAGGGTCAAAAACTACTGCTGTTAGAGCCACGCCGAGTCGCTGCTCGTTTGGCCGCTACGTTTATGGCCCAGCAGTTGGGTGAGAACGTTGGCCAAACGGTGGGCTATCGCATGCGCGGAGATAGCTGTGTCAGTGCACAAACCCGCTTGGAGGTAGTGACCCAGGGTGTACTCACCCGCATGCTACAAGATGACCCGCTGTTAGAGGGCGTTGCCGGGATTATTTTTGATGAATTCCATGAGCGCAGCCTAGAAGCCGATGTAGGCTTGGCGCTAACGCTGGATGTGCAAACCAGTATCCGCGACGATTTGCGCTTACTGGTGATGTCGGCAACCCTGGATATCGCGGCGCTCAAGCGCGTGTTGGGCGAGCAGGTGCCGGTTATTGAGTGCCATGGACGCCAATTTCCGGTGGAGACGGTTTATCGTCCTGCTCAAAACGGCGAGGAGAGCTTGAATCACGCACTTAGAGTGGTCAATGAAGTGCTTTGCATGCCTGATAGTCAGGATATATTAGTGATTTTGCCCGGTGTGGCGGAGATCAATCGTCTAGTACAGGCGTTGGAAAGAGCCTTGCCCACTCTGGCGGTCAGACCATTGCACGGCAGAATGAGTATCGCTGAACAGCAGGCAGCCCTGGCAGCGAATACATCAAAACAGCGAATTATTGTGTCCACCGCGATCACTGAGTCGAGTATTACCGTGGATGGCGTGAATGTGGTGATTGACGGTGGTCTAGAGCGCGTGCCGCTTTTTCAGCCGCGCACCGGGCTAACCCGTTTAACCACGCGACGCATTAACCGCGCCAGCGCTGATCAGCGGCGGGGGCGGGCAGGGCGTCAGCGAGAAGGCAGCTGTTTTCGGCTTTGGGCCCAGGATCAGACGTTGGTGCCTTACGGTGAGCCGGAAATACAACAGGCGGATCTCTCATCGCTGGCGCTGGAACTGGCGTGCTGGGGTGTTGCATCGCCCCAAGCGCTAAGTTGGGTAACACCACCGCCGGAGGGCGCCTGGCGAAGTGGCCAAGCGCTGCTGGTGCAACTGGGGGTATTAGACGAGCAGTACACACTAACCCCTCTGGGTAGCCGCTGTGCCCGTTGGCCAGTGGAGCCGAGAATTGCCGTGATGCTGGAGCGAGCAGCAGATTTCAATGCTGTGCCTCTGGCCTGTGGGGTCGCGGCACTGCTAGAGGAGCGTGACAGCAATGAGCGCTCGCTTCACGATGCGTTAGCCCTGCGGCTTCGCCAGCCAAAACGGTTCCCCAGTTGGCAGCGCGAGGCGCTTAGGCTGGCAAAGAGAGCAGGGGTAGCGCTTAGTGCCGCTGCGCTAGAACCACTGGGGCCACTCTTAGCACTGGCTTACCCTGAACGCATTGGCCAGCAAGTAAGCCCTGGTAACTTTCGGCTTGCCAATGGTAAAACCGCCACGCTGTCGTTAAACGATACATTGGCGCATCAACCCTATTTAGTGGCCGTGGCGTTAAATAGCGCGGCAAGTGGTCAGGCACGTATTGCCGCGGGAGAGCCGCTGTCACTTGAATCGCTGCTTTCGCTCTACCCCAGTATTCAACAATGGCAGCCGCGGATAACATGGTCGCAGGAAGAGGGGCGTTTAGTCGGTGAAGAGGTGCAGGCGCATGGCAGCCTCGCTGTTGCCAAACGCCCTTTAGCGCATCTGCCGGAAGAGGCGGTGAAAGAGGCGCTATTGAGCGCCTTACGCCAGCAGCCTGAAACGTTATTTGGCGATAAGCTACAGCAGTTACGCGGGCGAATGGCGCTGCTGCGTGAATATCAGGGAGAGGCTTGGCCCGACTGGTCAGAAGAGGCATTGCTAGCCACCTTAGACCGTTGGTTAGCTCCCTATCTGATTGGGGTCAATCGGCTGAGTCAAATTGAGAAATTGCCGCTAGAGCACTATCTGCTCAACTCACTGCCCTGGGAGGCGCAAGGTGAATTTGAGCAGTTAACGCCATTAACGCTTGAAGTGCCTAGTGGCAAGCAGGTTGGCTTAGACTACCTGCCATGTCTTTCCCAACGCCCACCTATTTTAGCGTTGAAACTACAGGAAGCCTTCGGCTGGCGGGTAACCCCAACCGTTGTGAATGGCGCTGTTGCGGTGATGATTCATCTGCTTTCACCGGCGCGTCGGCCGCTGCAGGTAACCCAGGATTTAGTTAGCTTTTGGCAAAATGGCTACCCTGAAGTGCGCAAAGAGATGCGCGGTCGTTATCCCAAGCACCCTTGGCCAGAAGACCCGCTGACAGCCTTCGCCACCGCGCATACCAAGCGTAAGATGTGACTGTTTTGGCATCCGCCGCGCAGGTGGTAACAGCTGGTGGCTACTCGCTGCGCTTTTCCGGGATCTCGTCTGGAATCCGGTAGCGCACACCCTCTACCCGCTCTTCTTCGTAGCGTTGATTCTCCTCGTCGGGCACAACCCCAATGACGGTTTCCTGAGAGCCGTCCGGCCATGTATAAGTCGTACAACCAGCTAACAGCAGCGGGACAATAACAAATAGCGCATTGATGGGTAATGCGAGGCGGCGCTTGAGCATAAGGCACTCCATTGGGTGGCGCTGATCCTGTGAATAAGTTGAGTATCTCACATTAAGAAACTATAGGGAGTCATTTGCCTAGCTGTAAATGCTTAGATTTCGACACTTTACCCTGACGTAATGCTTATATATGCCTATGATAATAGTGATTAACTCATTCAGGGCTGAATAAATGCAAGAGCGTCAATTCCCCTCGGAGGTTCTATGTGGTCGGTGGTGAAGTCAGTGCTGGCAGCCTTGATAGGCGTTCAGAGCAACCAAAAGCGGGAGGAAGACTTTAGTAGTGGCAGGCCAGCAGCCTATCTTGTCACTGGTGTGGTGATTACACTGCTGTTTGTTTTGCTGCTAATTTTTTTGGCCATAATGGCGGCCCGCTGAAAAGCGTTGACAGTGTTAAATAAGCAAAACGTGACGAATGGCGCATATTTTCTATACTGCTAATACCTCATTTCATCCTGCCCTAATCTAACGATAAGTAATAACAATAAAATTGGAGGTATCTATGCATTCACGGTGGTGGCTAATGGCCATATTCCTTACTGTAAGTGAGTCGCAGGCTCAGTCCAATGGCTGGAACATGCCCGTTGGGGTAACTGATGTAAGCAGCGATATTTATGGCCTGCACATGACCATTTTTTGGATATGTGTCGTGATTGGCGTTGTGGTTTTTGGGGCAATGTTCTACTCCCTGTTTCGTTACCGCCACTCAAAAGGCGCAAAGGCCGCCAACTTTCATGAACACACCAGTGTGGAAGTGTTGTGGACCGCCATCCCCATTCTAATCCTGGTTGGTATGGCGGTTCCCGCCACTGCCACCTTAAAAAATATGTACGACGCATCAGACGCTGAGTTGGACGTCATGATCACAGGCCAGCAGTGGCGCTGGCGCTATGAGTATCTTGGCGAGGATGTCGCCTTTACCTCCAATATGAGTACGCCGAGAACACAAATCAGTGGTGAAGAAGCCCGCGGTGAGCACTACTTATTAGAGGTTGACGAACCCCTGGTGCTGCCGATTAACCGTAAAGTTCGCTTTCTAATGACCTCCGACGACGTCATTCACTCATGGTGGGTGCCGGACTTGGCGGTCAAGCAGGATGCAATTCCCGGCTTTATTAATGAGAACTGGGTGAAAATAAACGAGCCGGGTATTTACCGTGGGCAGTGCGCCGAGCTGTGTGGTATCGATCACGGCTTTATGCCGGTGGTAGTGCATGCCGTAGAAGAAGAAGAGTTTGAAAGCTGGCTGGCAGAGCGGAAAGAGGCCGCCGAACAAGAGGCTATGGGCGTTGACCGTGAATGGGAAATGGCAGAACTAGTAGAGCGCGGTGAATCTGTTTATCAATCGATCTGCTCCTCGTGTCACCAGGCTGAAGGGCAAGGCTCTCCGCCCGCCTTTCCGGCGCTGGCGAATAATGAGCAGCTTATCAGCGATGTGGATTGGCACCTTAATAAGGTCATCAACGGCGTATCGGGTGCTGCGATGCCTGCTTTTCGTAATACCTTAAATCCGGTAGAGATAGCGGCTGTGGTCACCTATACACGTAATGCCTGGGGTAATGATACGGGAGAGGTGGTGCAGCCTTCTGCAGTGGCTGAGTTGATCGCCCAATGACGTTGGTTTGCCACGCAATCGGACAACAACAATTTTTCGGAGAGTTTCATGGCGCCTAAACTACCCCCTCAACCGCCGCTGCAACATAGCACAACAGCCGTCGCAGATGGTCAGTCCCATGGACATGCTGCGCCACCAAAAGGTATTTTGCGCTGGCTATTGACCACCAATCACAAAGAGATCGGCTCTCTTTACCTGATTTTTTCGCTGACAATGTTTTTCATTGGCGGCATGTTTGCCCTGGTGGTCAGGGCAGAGCTTTTCCAGCCAGGCTTACAACTGGTTGAACCTGAGTTTTTTAACCAGATGACCACCATGCATGGTCTGATTATGGTGTTCGCCGCGGTGATGCCCGCTTTTACCGGGTTAGCCAACTGGATGATACCGCTGCAAATTGGCGCGCCTGATATGGCCTTGCCTCGACTGAATAACTTCAGTTTTTGGCTGCTTCCGGTTTCCTTCACACTGTTACTTTCAACGTTGCTTATGCCCGGTGGAGGGCCAAATTTCGGGTGGACATTCTATGCGCCACTGTCGACTAACTTTGCGCCACCCTCGACAACTTTCTTTATTCTCGCCCTGCATATTGCCGGTATTAGCTCTATTCTCGGTGCCATCAACATTATTGCGACCATTTTAAATATGCGTGCGCCGGATATGCGTTTGATGGATATGCCGCTATTTGTCTGGACATGGCTGATTACTGCTTTTCTGCTGATTGCCGTGATGCCGGTTTTGGCGGGTGTGATCACCATGATGCTTATGGATATTAACTTTGGCACCAGTTTCTTTGATGCAGCAGGCGGTGGTGATCCGGTGTTGTTTCAGCATCTATTCTGGTTCTTCGGTCACCCCGAAGTGTACATTATGATTCTGCCTGCCTTTGGGATTGTCTCCGCGATCATCCCTACCTTTGCGCGTAAGCCTCTGTTCGGTTACGCATCGATGGTGTATGCCACGTCCGCCATTGCATTGCTGTCGTTTTTAGTCTGGGCTCACCATATGTTTATAGTGGGGCTCCCTCTGGTGGCCGAGCTGTTTTTTATGTACTCCACCATGCTGATCGCCGTGCCAACTGGGGTTAAGGTATTTAACTGGATAACTACACTGTTTCGCGGCTCAATTAGTTTTGAATCACCGATGCTATTTGCCCTGGCTTTTGTGGTGCTATTCACCATCGGCGGCTTCTCAGGCCTGATGTTGGCCATCGCGCCAGCGGATTTTCAGTATCACGATACCTACTTCGTCGTCGCCCACTTCCACTATGTGTTAGTCCCGGGGGCGATATTCGCCATTATGGCAGGGGTGTACTACTGGTTGCCGAAATGGACGGGTCACTATCCCAACGAGCGGCTGGCCCAATGGCATTTTTGGTTCTCGGTTATTGGCGTCAACCTCACCTTCTTCCCCATGCACTTTGCTGGTTTGGCGGGTATGCCGCGGCGAATCCCTGACTACGCCCTTCAGTTTGCAGATTTTAACTTACTCTCGAGTATTGGCGCCTTCTTCTTCGGTGCGTCGCAGCTGCTGTTCGTGTTAGGCGTCATCTTATGCATCCGCGGTGGCAAAAAAGCGCCAGCCAAAGCCTGGGAGGGAGCGGTTGACTTAGAGTGGACAGTCCCTAGCCCAGCGCCACTGCATACGTTTGAAACGCCGCCAGTGTTTCATCGTGCCTCTCACTAAAAGACATAAACCACACGGGCCTCTGGCCTAATGAGGTGTTATGAATAGTCAAGAACAGACACAAGTGGGGGTGCGACGCACGGTTATCAGGACAGTTGCCGTACTGGTCGGTATGTTTGGGTTTGCCTTTGCATTAGTGCCGCTGTATGACGTTTTTTGTCAAATCACCGGTCTTAACGGCAAAGTGGATGCCACGGCGCAAAGTATCGTGCATGAAGAGGTGGATGAGTCGCGTTATATCAACGTGCAATTTATCACGCGTGGCAGCCCCGGCCTGCCATGGCAGATGAGCGTTGAAATGCGCCAGATGAGCGTGCATCCCGGGCAAATGGCGGAAGTCGATTTCACCTTCACTAATAATAGCCATAGCGAAAGCTGGGGGAGAGCAGTGCCCAGTGTATCTCCCTCTACGGCTACGACGCATCTACGTAAAATCAGCTGTTTCTGCTTTCAAGAGCAGCAGTTGCAGGGTAACGAGCGGTTAACGATCCCGTTGGTATTCCAACTATCACGTGATCTGCCTGACGATATTAATACCATTACGCTGGTGTATACCCTCTACCCGGTAGAGCATGCGATTCAAAACGCTGGATTGGATAATACGCTTAGGAACAGCGCCAACAGTGATCTAGAGAACGACACTAACAACAATCTCGGTAACAACGAGCCAAAAAACAATAAAGCGGCGGGAGAAGCGATATGAGCAGTGGTAGCTATTACGTTCCGGCGAACAGTCGGTGGCCTGTTCTTGGCTCGGTTGCGCTAGGCGCCATGATGGTCGGTACCGGTATTAAGCTCGTCTACGATACGGGATTGCCGCTGGTGTTAATTGGCGTAGTCGGCGTTATTGCGGTGATGGCTCTCTGGTTCCGTGACGTGATTAGTGAGTCTCGGGGAGGACTCTACGATGCGCAGATGGACCGCTCATTTCGTTGGGGTATGGGCTGGTTTATTTTTTCGGAAGTGATGTTTTTCGCTGCTTTTTTCGGCGCGCTGTTTTACGTACGTATGTTTGCCATCCCCTGGTTAGGGGGGGAAGGGGCAAAAGGCGTTTCCGCGTTGCTGTGGCCTGACTTTGTAGCTACATGGCCGCTGCTGAACCCACCGGACTCATCTATCGCTGGTCCCCAACAAGTCTTTAGTCCGTGGCAGTTGCCGCTCGTTAATACGCTGATTTTAATTACCTCCAGCATCACATTAACCGTTGCCCACGAAGCGCTAAAGTTAGGCGACAGGCAGACATGCCGCAACTGGCTAACGGGCACCGTGCTGTTGGGGTTCTGCTTTATCATGATTCAGGGCATTGAGTATTACGAGGCCTACGCGCATTACGGCATTACCTTGGAAGCCGGTATTTTTGGTGCGACGTTCTTTATTTTGACGGGATTTCATGGCGTGCACGTCATTATTGGCACGCTGATATTAGCCACCATGCTGGTGCGTATTATTAAGGGGCACTTCGCCGACGAAAACCACTTTGGTTTTGAAGCTTCTTGCTGGTATTGGCACTTTGTCGATGTGGTTTGGGTGGGGCTGTTTATTTTTGTCTATGTCTTATAGGCGCATTAGCCTAACTGGCCCGACCAATAGCCGAAAATAATAAGGGCTGCAAGCAAACAGGCTAAACCAATTCTCCATTTGAGAGAACGTAATAGGCGGTGAGAAGAGGCGTTATCTCGAATCAGAAAAACGGCGCCCATGGCCAGGCTGATGACCATCGCGATAAATACGGCGGCAATGAGTAATTGTAACCACATGATGAAACCCTCTCGGCAATGGCGTTTTTTTAGTTGGTGTCTGTTCTGGAGTGTGCTGGTGGTGTTAGGCGCCTGTTTAGGACTATGGCAGTGGGAGCGGGCAGATGACAAGCGGTTAGCAATAGCCATGCGCGATGCAGCCCCCGCTTTGCTGCAACCGACAGCACAGCCAGCCCAAGGCGCCCAGGTGACGCTGCGGGGAGAGTACTTGGCGGAGCAAACACTCTATTTGGATAATCGTATTGTAGACGGAAGTGTCGGCGTGGCGGTACTAACGCCACTACGTGATATTTATGGGCAGCTTTGGCTGGTGCAGCGAGGCTTCTTAGCCACTGGGCCCCGTCGCGAAACACCCCAGGCCGCTACCCCTAGCGGCACAGTTGAACTGACCGGTGAGTGGCAGGAGGTGCAGGCGGGTGGTCCGCTTTATGGGGAAAACAGAGAGGGGGCAAGGCTTCAGCAACTCAGCCTTGAGCCTTGGCGCGCTTCGCTAGGTGCCTTCAGCTACGCTGGCTGGTTGCATGCTTCCGAAGGCGATGGAGTTCTCACTCCTTGGTGGGAAGCCAATGTCATGCCACCCAGTCGGCATATGGGATATGCCTTTCAATGGTGGGGGTTAGCCTTAGCGGCCTTGGTGATTATGTTTCTCGGCGGCCAACGATTACGTCGCGATGGGGCTCAGCAAAAGCTTTTAAGTCATAAAAATAAACAGAGGTGAAAGTATGCAGGACGCCAAACACATTCGCCGCCAGCGGCTCAAGTTAATCCTTATTTTTGTCATATTCGCGGCGCCTATGGTCGCTGCGTGGGGAATGGTCGAGTTACGCATTGGAATTCCAGATCGACATACGGCTCACGGCAAGGTTGACCTGAAATTACCCATGCTTGATGAATGGCCGTTAACGACGGCGGCAGTTAATGACCAGGAAGAGTGGATATTGGCGTTTGACTGCGCCCAGCAGTGCGAACAGCGCATGGATGAATTTTGGCGGCTACACCGCGCTTTAGGTCGCGAAGCACCGAGATTAACTCGTTTACGGATTGGTGGGGATCCAGAACCGCTTCCGGGCGAGATGACCAGTGAGTGGCAGCATTTGCCCCCATGGCGTGAAGACAACTCAGTGTGGGTGCTCGATCCTATGGGGCGCCCTGCGTTGGCCTTTGAGGCCAATGTGGCCACTAAATATGTACTCGAGGATATCCAGCATTTGCTTAAAGTGAACCCTCAATAAAGCCCGCTAATGACTGCTGTTAAGGAACCGCCATGCACGATTCATGTGAGCGCCGCTTGCGGTGGTTAGTGAGATTAACGCTGGTAGGGACTCTGTTTACCGCAGTGGTCATGTTGGTAGGCGCCTGGACGCGTTTAGTCGATGCTGGTTTAGGTTGCCCTGATTGGCCTGGGTGCTATGGAAAGCTGCTAGTCCCTGATAGTGAATTGGCCACGCTACGTCATCCTGATGTGCCATTGGAGCCCCATAAGGCGTGGGTGGAAATGATTCATCGCTATATCGCGACATTACTGGGGCTGGTGGTGCTCAGCGTTGTCGCGCTGGGCTGGCCGCTGCGTCATCGTCGCGATTATCCATGGCATCTGAGCTTGATTTTGCTAGTCGTTATTTTGCTCCAGGGCGCCTTTGGTGCCTTCACCGTTACGCTTAAGTTGTGGCCACAAGTCGTTACCCTTCATCTGCTGGGCGGGTTGAGCGTACTGTTGCTGTTCTTGTGGGTACATCTTCGCTTACGCCTCGCCGTGGCTTCAAAACCAAACAGTGAGCCTCGGCGCGCAAATGCGTGGTGGTGGGTTGCAGCGTGTTTACTGGTTTTGCAATTGGCGCTAGGCGGCTGGGTTACCAGCAACTATGCCGGTCTTGCTTGCCAAGGATTCCCTACTTGCAATGGGCAGTGGGTGCCCGCCATGGAGATTAGCGAGGGTTTTCATTTCACCCAGACTGTGGGGCCCAATTACCTCCATGGGCAGTTGCATGCTGATGCGCGTACCGCTATTCAAATGGTTCATCGTTTGGGGGCGCTGTTGCTCGGTGTCATCCTAATAGCGCTCTGGTGGCGTTATCGGCATTGGCAGAGTGTCACAAGGCCGCTAGCAATCATTGTCGGTTTGTACGGGCTGCAGGTTGCATTAGGGATTGCTAATGTTTTGCTTTGGCTACCGCTGTGGCTTGCGCTACTACACACCGCTGGCGCCATTGGATTGGCCGCCGGACTCGTTTGGGCTTGGTGGCGTTGGCGGTACCAGGAAGCCAGCGTTTACTCAACGACCCCGCATTCAGCTTATAACAACGTAATCGCTCAATAAAAGGGAAGCATGCCATGCGCAATATAACAATGACGCTACCCACGACAGTGCCTTCCATGCTGTGGGGCTGGAGAGAGTTGTTGGGCCTTTGTAAGTTGAAAGTAGTGGCCGTTATGCTGGTGTGTACCGCCGTTGGGATGGCATTAGCATCCCCAGGCCTACCACCGCTGCAGAACGTCATTATTGGTCTGGCCGGTATCGGCTTGGCTGCTTGCGGGGCGGCGGCTTTTAATCATGTAATCGACCGCCGCTTGGATGCGGTAATGACGCGAACTGCTCGTCGTCCAGTGGCCAGTAAGCGACTCCCCGTGGCGATCGCGTTGGCGTGGGCGTGCATGCTTTCTGTCGCGGGTGTTGGGCTATTGGCATGGCAGGTTAACCACTTAACAGCTGCGCTCACCTTTGCCTCCCTGATTGGCTATGCGCTGATTTATACTGCTTTTTTAAAGCGTGCTACGCCACAAAACATTGTTATTGGTGGGGTGGCAGGCGCGGCGCCGCCACTTCTAGGCTGGGTCGCTATCACAGGGCAAATCACCCCTGAACCGCTGCTGCTGATGCTGATTATTTTTGCCTGGACGCCACCACATTTCTGGGCATTGGCCATTCATAAGCGCGATGATTATGCACGGGCAGGGATTCCCATGCTGCCTGTTACGCATGGCATTCCTTTTACACGGCTACAAATTTGGCTATACGGGTGGTTAACCGTGTTAGCGACATTAATGCCGGTGATGATCGGCATGAGTGGCGCACTATACCTATTCGTTGTGCTGTGCCTTAATGCACGTTTTATGGTGTGGAACTGGCGAGTGTGGCGTGGGCAGGATCCCGCCGCCCCCATTAACGCGTTCTGGTTCTCGATTCGCTACCTATTGGGTGTTTTCGGTGCGCTATTACTTGATCATTACGCTGCCGCGCTTATTTGGTAAGCCCGTGTAGCAAGTGGCCAGAGGGGCATATGTTTAGCTAGCTGGAACTCAAGCCTGGATGCCATTGGCCGAATGGTGGTATAAGGGTGTACAATTTCCGTCAAGAAATTTATCCGCTTAATGAGGAGTTTCATGAGCCCAACGGTAGCGCTGGTATTACTCGCCGTGGCGATTGCAGTCATTGTAGGGTTATGTTTCTACGCATGGTCGTTACGTAAAGAGGTAAGTCGCCGAGAGGCTTATCGGCGCGATGAGGACGCTCGCGCTCAACAAAATAGCTTAGAAAACCTTGATTATGTCGCCAGCGCGCTGGTCCAGGAGCAGGTCGATATTACCGAGGGCGCTTGGCGCTGCAAGGTGCTTCTGGAGATCATTGATCCTAGTTTGACGGAACGAACAGAATTTCAGGCGTTTGCAGAGCATTACAACCGTACTCAGCACCTGAATACGCACTCCGCGCGTCAGCAGCTGACCGCTCGAGAGCGCATGCAGGAAGACAAAGAGCGGCTAATGGTGGAAAATGATATGCGCGAGCATGTGTTGGAAGCCGCTAGGGCGGTGCTGAAATGGCGTGCCCAAGGTAAAAATGCGCTGCATTGATTACTGGTTTTGAGCGGTTTTGGCCGCCAAAAAGCATAGCAAACTAATTTTTAGTGCCCATCGCGGCAATTTTGCTATGCTGAAGGATGTCGGTATTGGCAAGAAGTTGATATCTTGGCATTGTTGCCTTCTAGCGCTTAAGCGTTAATGATAGGTATACCGTTCTGTATTGACTGGGTTCTAGGTAATGAGTACGTCGTCATTAGTACTGAGAGCTTGGTGTATTAACCAGTGGTTCAGGACAGGCGAAAAATGGATGCTCTCGCAATAAGAAGCATTGGATAGATTTGGTCACTTATGACCACTTCAGCATTGGATCAAGAAGGAGTCTTGCATGAAAAAATCAACGACTGGCTTGTTAATCGGTTCCGCACTGGTAGTTGGCCTTTCTGGCTGCGCCAGCTCGGCCTCACAGTCTTCCGGCCAAGCAAGCGCTAGCAGCGACCGTAGCTGGTACCAACATCCTGCGGTATGTGGTTTAGCCGGCGGTTTGATTGGTGGCAGCATTGGCTACGCCACCAGCAGTAGTTCTGATGAAGAGAGCGGTGCTGCTACTGGTGCCGCAGCTGGTGCTGCGATCGGCGGACTGCTATGCGCCGATCGTACGCCTGAGCCGGTTGCACCGCAGTGCCCGAGCTATGGTGAAGTGCCCGCTGGTGTTGCAGTTGACGCCGAAGGCTGCCCGCTGGATTCTGATGGCGACGGCGTGCCGGACTACCGTGATCAGTGCCCAGGCACACCCGCAGGCGTAGAAGTGAATGCCAATGGTTGCCCGCTTGACTCCGATAACGACGGCGTGCCGGACTACCGTGATCAGTGCCCAGGCACACCCGCAGGCGTAGAAGTTAACGCACTTGGTTGCCCGGATAGCGTTGTTCTTCAAGATGTTAACTTCGAGTTTGACTCTGCTCAGTTGACTCCTAACGCTCAGAATGTCCTGAACGGTGTTGCTGAGCGTTTGGTTAGCAACCCTGATGTGCGTGTAAGCATCGAAGGCCACACTGATTCACGCGGTTCTGACGAGTACAACAAAAACTTGTCACAAGAGCGTGCTCAATCTGTTGCTAACTACTTAGCAAGCCGCGGCGTACAAGCTAACCGTATGCGTGCAGTAGGTTACGGTGAAGAGCGTCCGGTCGCGTCTAACGAGACTGAAGAAGGCCGCTTCCAGAACCGTCGCGTTGAATTGGATGAGTGGAACTAAGTTCACTTATCTTCTGAGGGTTGTTGATTGCCTATAAACGGCTAGTTGCAATCCACAGGTAAAGAAACGGGGGGCTTATGCCTCCCGTTTTTATTTTAAGCGGTAGGTAAGTCTGCTAGGCTTGCCGCTGCTTTATAGCGGTACACTTTGCACCTCCCAAGACCATTGATAGCGAAATGTGATCCTTGGTATGGATCACCACTGCGCTCAAGGAACCTGAATGCCTATTGTTACTCTGCCTGACGGCAGTCAAAGAACGTTTGAAGCACCGCTGACCATTATGCAGCTCGCAGAATCCATTGGCCCTGGTTTGGCTAAGGCCTGTATTGCTGGGAAAATCGATGGTGTGTTGGTAGATGCTGCTGACCTGATTGAACAAGACGCGAAAGCGGCCATTATTACCGCGCGTGACGATGAGGGTCTGGAAATTATCCGTCACTCCTGCGCCCATCTCATTGGTCATGCGGTCAAGCAGATGTACCCCGAGGCCAAAATGGCGATCGGGCCGGTCATTGATGACGGTTTTTACTACGATATCGAGTTTGGTCAATCCGTAACGCCGGAAGACCTGGAAGCGATAGAAAAGCGTATGCAGTCACTGATTGAGCGCGAGTACGATGTCGTACGCGAATACGTTAATCGCGATCAGGCAATGTTGACCTTCTTGCATCGTGATGAACCCTATAAGCAGGAAATTGTTCGCGATATTCCCGATGACGCGAAGATCCGGCTTTATCATCACGAAGAGTACACCGACATGTGCCGCGGGCCGCACGTGCCGAATACCCGTCACCTAAAAGCCTTCAAGCTGACAAAGCTAGCCGGTGCCTATTGGCGTGGCGACGCTGCAAACACCATGCTAACGCGCATCTACGGCACCGCATGGGGCGATAAAAAGCAGCTTAAAGCGTATCTCAAGCGTCTTGAGGAAGCCGAGAAGCGCGACCACCGTAAGCTCGCCCGCAAGATGGACTTATTCCATATTCAGGAAGAAGCGCCGGGCATGGTGTTTTGGCACCCCAATGGCTGGACGATGTATCAAGCCTTGGAAGAGTACATGCGCAATATTCAGCGCGAGCATGGCTACCAGGAAATCAAAACGCCTCAGGTGGTTGACCTCTCTCTGTGGAAGAAATCCGGGCACTGGGGTCATTACAGTGAGCTGATGTTCACCACCGAGTCTGAAAAGCGCGAATACGCGGTCAAGCCCATGAACTGCCCTTGCCATGTGCAGGTGTTTAATCAGGGTCTGAAAAGCTACCGTGATTTACCTCTGCGTTTAGCCGAGTTTGGCAGCTGTCACCGTAATGAACCTTCTGGTTCGCTGCATGGTCTGATGCGCGTGCGCGGCTTTACCCAAGATGATGCGCATATTTTCTGTACCGAAGGCCAAATACAGGCTGAGGCAGAAGATTTTATAGCGTTAACGCTGCAAGTCTATAAGACGCTTGGCTTCGAAGACGTGGAGTTAAAGCTTTCAACGCGCCCAGAAGACTTCCTTGGCGAAGCTGAAATGTGGGATCAGGCCGAACAGGGGCTGGAGGCTGCATTGAATGCGACGGGCTTGGAGTGGGATCTGCAGCCTGGCGAGGGGGCTTTTTACGGTCCTAAAATTGAATTCGCACTGCGTGATTGTCTGAATCGTGTCTGGCAGTGTGGTACCCTACAGCTCGATTTTAACTTGCCAGGGCGTTTAGGGGCTCAGTACGTTGATGAAGATGGCGTACGCAAGACCCCAGTGATGCTTCACCGCGCGATTTTGGGCTCCTTCGAGCGTTTCTTGGGGATTCTGATTGAGCACTATGCGGGCGCTATGCCATTATGGCTGGCGCCTCAGCAGGCGGTTGTCATGACTATCACCGATTCACAGCGTGAATATGCGCTTGATTTGGAGAAACGTCTGCAAAAAAGTGGCTTACGTGTTAAAGCGGACTTGAGGAACGAGAAGATCGGCTTTAAAATCCGTGAGCATACGTTACAGAAAGTTCCCTATCTCCTTGTGGTAGGAGATAAGGAAGTCGAAGCTGACTCAGTGGCCGTGCGAACACGCAGCGGCGAAAACCTCGGTACAATGACGGTCGATGAATTTATTGAACGCCATACTGCCGAGAGAGCAGCCCTGGCGACATCGTCAATTGCCTAAGGAGACGGAACGATCAAGAGAAGCAACCAGCGCGGGCGTCCAGCAGACAAACGCCCACCAATGAACGAGCGAATTGTCGAAGAAGAAGTGCGTCTTATTGGTAGCGACGGTGAGCAATTGGGTGTTGTACCCACCACCGAAGCGCTAGAGCGTGCTGAGTCTGAAAGCTTAGATCTCGTGCAAATTTCGAATGCCGATCCCATCGTCTGTAAGATTATGGATTACGGCAAGTTCGTTTTTGAGGCCAAGAAGCAGAAAGCGGCTCAAAAGAAGAAGCAGAAGCAAATCCAGGTTAAGGAAGTTAAATTCCGTCCTGGCACCGATGAAGGCGATTATCAGGTCAAACTTAAAAACCTGACGCGCTTTTTGGAAGGTGGTGACAAGGGCAAAGTCACACTGCGCTTCCGTGGTCGTGAAATGGCGCACCAGGATATCGGCCGTAAGCTGATGGAAAGGATCGCGGCAGACCTGGAAGAGATCGGAGTGGTAGAGGCCTTTCCTAAAATGGAAGGCCGCCAGATGATCATGATTATTGCCCCGAAGAAGAAGTGATCCAACGGCGATGTCAACGGACCACCGTTAAACCGGTGGTCGGCCCTGGGTTTTCTAAAAAATATCGAGCGGAGTTTTCCTCATGCCGAAAATCAAAAGCAACAGCGGCGCTGCCAAGCGCTTCAAGAAGACTGCTAATGGCTTTAAGCACAAGCAGTCTCACCGTAGCCACATCTTGACCAAGAAAACGACCAAGCGTAAGCGTCAACTGCGTGGAATGAAGCAAATTCACGCGTCTGACAAAGCACTTATCCAGCGTATGCTGCCGAATCTATAAGTCGGGTTTTCGTTTTTCTGAGCGCACAAATTTGTTGCCTCAGCCTTAAAGTCAGGAGTGTGTTATGACTCGAGTTAAACGTGGCGTAGTAGCGCGTCGTCGCCATAAAAAAGTATTGAAGCTTGCCAAAGGTTACTACGGTGCCCGTTCGCGCGTTTTCCGTGTTGCCAAGCAAGCCGTTATCAAAGCAGGCCAGTATGCCTACCGTGACCGTCGCAACCGTAAGCGCCAGTTCCGCGCGCTATGGATCCAGCGTATTAACGCTGGTGCACGCGTCAACGGTATGTCATACAGCCGTTTTGTAGGCGGACTTAAGAAAGCCGGTATCGAAATCGACCGTAAAGTATTGGCCGATTTGGCGGTGCACGAGAAGGCTGCATTTGCTGCCATCGTGGAAAAAGCCAAGGCTGCCCAATAAGGTAGTATGCACGGGGCTTTTGCCCGTGTTACGTGCCTGAGGTCATTTCAGAGTGACCCATCCAGGGGAAGAGCAGCCGCTCTTCCCCTGTTTTTTTGTCACCTTCAACTTGCCACGCCATCTTTACCGATGGACACCGCTTAATTCGGAGTGAAACGGATGGATCACCTTCCTACTCTGGTATCTGAGGCGCGCGACGCCATTCAGGCTGCGCAGAGTGTCGCCGCACTAGACGAGTTACGAGTACGCTACTTAGGTAAGAAAGGTGAGGTAACTGCCTTGCTGAAAGGCCTGGGGAAGCTCTCAGCCGAAGAACGCCCGGCGGCGGGCGAGCGTATTAATCAAGCCAAGCAAACACTGGCTGACGAAATTGATGCCAAGCGCGAACAGCTTGAAAGTGCTGCGCTGAGTGCTCGTTTGGCCGCTGAAAGTATTGATGTCACCTTGCCGGGGCGTGGCCAGGCCAGTGGTGGGTTGCATCCCGTGACGCGTACCCTCGAGCGTATAGAGGGTCTGTTCACCCGTATTGGTTATGACGTGGCGATAGGGCCAGAGATTGAGGACGACTATCACAATTTTGAAGCTCTCAATATTCCCGCACACCATCCCGCGCGTGGCATGGCAGATACTTTCTATTTTGACGCCACCCGCTTGCTGCGAACTCACACCTCGCCGGTGCAAGTGCGCACCATGAAGAGTAGCGAGCCGCCCATCCGTATCGTCTGCCCAGGGCGCGTCTATCGCAGTGACTCTGATCTGACCCACACGCCGATGTTTCATCAGGTTGAAGGGCTGTTGGTCGATGAGGGGGTTAGCTTTGCTGACCTTAAAGGTACCATCGAAGACTTTCTGCAGGCATTTTTTGAGCGCGACGATCTTTCGGTGCGTTTCCGACCCTCCTACTTCCCATTCACTGAGCCTTCCGCCGAAGTGGATATTCAGTGCGTGATGTGTAGCGGGGCAGGCTGTCGCGTCTGTTCCCATAGCGGCTGGCTGGAAGTGATGGGCTGCGGCATGGTTCACCCTGAAGTCTTCCGCCACTCGGGCATTGATACCGAGCGCTATACCGGTTTTGCCTTCGGAATGGGGGCTGAGCGTTTGGCAATGCTGCGCTACGGCGTGAATGACTTACGCCTGTTCTTTGAAAACGATCTGCGTTTTTTACGTCAATTCGCTTAAGACCGCCGCCGAATACAGGATCAACCATGAAATTTTCAGAACAGTGGCTGCGTGAGTGGGTTTCCCCGCAGCTTGAAACGCAGGCAATGGCCGACCAGATCACCATGGCGGGCTTGGAAGTCGACGCTGTTGAAGCGGTAGCCGCCGTCTTTAGCGGCGTGGTGGTGGCTGAGGTGTTGAGTAAAGAGAAGCATCCTGACGCCGATAAGCTAAATGTCTGCACCGTTAATGACGGTAGTGGCGAGCCTGTTCAGGTTGTCTGCGGGGCGCCTAATGTCGATGTTGGCCAGAAAGTACCCTTTGCCCAGGTGGGTGGTGTGCTGCCGGGTGACTTTAAGATCAAAAAAGCCAAGCTGCGCGGCGTTGAGTCTCGCGGAATGATCTGTTCAGCGTCGGAGCTGGGTCTTGAAGAAGAGACCTCGCCCGGCATTCTGGTGCTGTCGTCATCCGCACCGGTGGGAATCGACTTCAGAGAGTTCATGCATCTTAATGACATGACGATTGAGGTCGATCTGACGCCCAATCGCGGTGACTGCCTAAGTGTTAAAGGGTTGGCTCGTGAAGTTGGCGTGCTTAACCGCTTGCCGGTTCGCGGTCCCGCAATAGCACCGGTGGCGGCGGAGGTTGAAGATAGCTTTGCGATAAGCATAGAGGCGCCAGAGCAGTGCCCACGCTATCTCGGTCGTGTCATTAAAGGCGTCAATGTTCAGGCTGAAACACCCCTGTGGATGGTGGAGCGCTTGCGCCGCAGTGGCGTGCGCTCCATTGACCCCGTAGTGGATATCACCAATTACGTCATGCTGGAGTTGGGCCAGCCGATGCACGCCTTTGATCGTGACAACCTGCAAGGGGGGATGGTTGTGCGCATGGCCAAGCCAGGTGAGCGGCTAACGCTGCTTGATGGTAATGACGTGGCGCTGCGTCCTGAAACGCTGGTGATTGCCGATCATTCCGGCCCGCTAGCCATGGCAGGGGTGATGGGGGGTGAAAACTCCGGCGTTAATCAACATACCCAGACTATTTTCCTTGAATCAGCCTTCTTTACGCCGCTTGCCATTGCCGGGCAGGCGCGCTCTTACGGGCTGCACACCGATGCATCGCATCGCTTTGAGCGCGGTGTTGATCCGCAGCTGACGCCAGTGGCCGTCGAGCGGGCCACACAGCTGTTGATTGAGATCTGCGGCGGTCAGGCTGGGCCTGTTGTGGAAGCACAAAGTGCCGAGCATATGCCCGTAGAGCGCGCGATTCTGTTGCGCAGTGCGCGTTTAGAGCAGGCGCTTTCCAAGGCCCTCGATAGCGATGACGTGACCGATATTTTGCAACGCCTAGGACTTGATGTCAGCGTACAGGATGCCGGTTGGGCAGTCACCGCGCCAAGCTGGCGTTTTGATCTAGCCATCGAAGAAGATCTTATCGAAGAAGTGGCGCGTATCCACGGCTACAATAATTTGCCGGTACGCCGCCCTGCGGCGCGCTTGGCGCTGCGCTCTGCCGATGAGGCAACGCTCACCCAAGCTCGCTTACGCCGCCAAATGGTGGCCCGCGGTTTTCAGGAGGCGATTACCTACAGTTTTGTGGCGCCCGAGATGCAAGCGGTCATGCTGCCTGATGCCTTAAGCCCCGCGCTCGCTAACCCTATCTCGGCTGATCTGTCGGTGATGCGCGCTAGCCTGTTTCCCGGCTTAGTGCGCACCATGGAGTACAACCTTAACCGCCAGCAAACCCGCGTTCGTCTGTTTGAGACCGGTCTGGTCTTTAACGGCGAGCTGGATGCATTGTCACAAGTGCCGATGCTCGGCGCCCTGGTATGTGGCCCAAGGGAAGCCGAGGGCTGGAGTGATGCTAAAGGCCGAGTCGACTTTTACGATCTAAAGGGTGATTTAGAAAGTCTCCTGGCCTTGGGCGGTGACGCTGACGCGTGGCGCTTTGAGCCAGCTGAGCACCCAGCGCTGCATCCTGGTCAAAGTGCCCAGCTGCTGCACAATGGAGAGCCCGCTGGCTGGATTGGCACCCTGCATCCGCAAGTGCGTGCAACGCTGGGCTTAAAAATGGATGCGGTGCTGTTTGAAGTGCGGCTGGATGCACTGAGTCAAGGTCGGATTCCTGCTTTTGAGCCGCTATCACGCTTCCCTGAAGTGCGCCGTGATCTAGCGTTTATACTCAAAGAGGCGACACCTGTGCAGGCGCTACTGGATTGTGCCAAGCAACAAGCAGGCGAATATCTGCAGGATATTAAGCTTTTTGATGTTTATGCCGGCAAAGGTGTCGCCGAAGGGTGCAAGAGTATTGCATTGGGCTTGACCTGGCAGCATCCATCGCGCACGCTAAACGACGAGGAAATCAATCAGTTGGTCGATTCAATTGTGACACAAGTGCGTGTCAAGCTGGATGCGGAGCTGCGCGGCTAAGTAAGTAGCTAGAATTAGTACCTGGGCCACGCCACGATGCTTATCACGTTCTTGGCAATGCGTTTGCCACTGTATGTTGACTACAGGGCGTTTGTTGCTGTGTTTGCTGCAAGGATAAGGAGAAGCCTTATGGGTGCGTTGACCAAAGCAGAGCTAGCTGAACATTTGCATGCGGAGCTAGCGTTGTCTAAACGAGAAGCGAAGGCCATGGTCGAAGCTTTTTTTGAAGAGATTCGAGCCTGTTTGCGTGAAAACGAACAGGTTAAGCTGTCGGGGTTTGGTAACTTTGATTTGCGTGATAAGCGCGAGCGACCAGGACGTAACCCCAAAACCGGGGAAGAAATACCTATTTCTGCTCGTCGAGTCGTAACGTTTCGTCCAGGCCAAAAGCTCAAACAGCAGGTTGAGCACTATGTAGGCGGTGAGTAGTCTATTCGTCTATGAGGTGGTATTGATTCCAAGGTGGTGGGCTGTGCTCATCGCCATCAATGCTCATAGCTAATCAGACTCATGCTTTGTAAAAGGAGTGCCTTAGGGCGCTCCTTTTCTTCTTGTGATGGGCGCTGGGATCAGAGCGCCTTTGTAGTGTGAATTCATTGATGCGTTTAAATGCCACCACTTTCAATCAGCCAAGTAATCACCACTTTAATGACGTAGCCCAGCATGCCTGCGCCCAGCACCACAAACAGCATGATGGTGCCAAACTTGCCAGCGTTCGACTTTTTAGCCAGATCCCAAATAATAAAACACATAAATATGATTAAACCGCCAATCATTAGCGGGGTGATCCAAGCCTCGAAGGTTTGCTGCATAGCCACTCCTGTGTGCTGCGTGTGAGTCACCCGTTGCGGGTGATGTGTCTCATTCTAACCAGCCATGTTAATATTTGAGCAAATTCATCGGGTATTTGTCGACTTGACGGTTGGCACTGTGACACTTTGACAGGGGAGTGACGATGCCGAAGCTGAATATTTTGGTGGGCACCATGTATGGTGGTGCCCTAGATGTGGCAGAGCAGGTGAAGCCCCTATTTGAGCAGGCGGGTTACGCTGTGGCGATTCTTGAGCAGCCTGCTGTCGATGATATTGTCGGTGGCGATGCTGACTTGGTGCTGTTTTGTGTGTCGACCACGGGCAGCGGCGATTTCCCCGGCGGTTTCGTGCCCTTTGTACGCAATTTGCGCGATCAAAGCCCCTCGCTTACCGCGCTTCGTTACGGGCTCATCGCGCTGGGTGACAGCTCTTATGGCGATACCTTTTGTGGCGCAGGTCGCGCGCTTGACGAACTGCTGGCGGACCACGGTGCGACCCGTTTAGGTGAGCGGCTAGAGATTGATGCCATGGAAACCTTTATGGCCGACGATGCTGCCGTGCCCTGGGTGGAAGAGTGGATCGTTGCCCAGCAATTAGAGGTAGCTTAAGCGATGCAGCGAGCGCCTACTTCACCTGAGCGCATTAGCGTTGCGCTGGGCTTATGTATCGTTATGCTGGCGACGCTGCCTCGCTACGTTGCGGGCGGGCATGAAACCCGCCAGACGCTGATTATCATTGCTCTGGCGTTAGTTGCCTTTGTAGCCGTTATACAGTGGCGCTTATTGGCCTTAGAGGCGCGTAGGCGGTTGCCACAACTGTGCAAACGGTTAGTGGCCATGCTGCTGCTAGGAATGGTTGTCATGGGTGGTTGGCACGCGCTGTTTACGGACTGGATTAGCTGGCAGGTATTCATCTCCCACGGGGCAACCCTTGGCGTGCTGATGCATGCGCTAAGCCTATGGTGGTCAGGTGAGCGTCAAGCTGGCTAGGATTTTTCTGCAGCGATTGAAAAAGTCGCTGCAAGACGCACAAAACAGTAGAATGGCAACAGTAATGCAGTGTGGGGGCCAATAATGAAGCCAAACACACCCTAAAACGGTTAATTGCTCGCTTATTGCCTTGTTTTTATAATCACTGCCCCCATGTTGCGAGCATGGTGCTTGCCACTATGCGTTGGGGTTCTTAAAATTGCCCCTTTGATCTTTTTAGACGCAATCAGCACAATTACATGCAATCAACACAACGCCCAGCCGTTAGAGGACAATTCATGCAAGTTTCTGTCGAGACGACCTCCCAGATCGAACGCCGCATTACCATTCAGGTGCCGGCTGCCGAAATTGACGAGGCCGTTAGCGCTCGCTTGAAAGACACCGCGAAGAATGTTCGCTTGAATGGTTTTCGCCAGGGCCGGGTGCCAATGGCAGTAGTCCAGCAGCGCTACGGCCAAGACGTACGTAACGAGGTGGTCAGCGAAGTAATGCGCGAGCGATACGTGCGCGCTATTACCGAAGAAGGCCTGAACCCCGCTGGCTTCCCGCAAATTGAACCTTCCGTTAACGAATCAGGCAAAGACCTTGAGTTCGTGGCGGTCATGGAAATTTATCCGCAGGTTGAGCTGACCTCCATCGAAGGGACTGAGGTTGAGCGCCCGGTGGTTTCGGTTAGCGATGCCGATGTCGACGAAATGATCGATACGCTGCGTAAGCAAAACGCCGCCTGGGGAGAAGTAGACGCTGCTGCAGCCGACGGTGATCAAGTCACTATCGACTTCCAAGGCTACATTGATGATGAGCCGTTTGAAGGCGGTAGCGCAGAAGGTCACACGCTGGTCATTGGCTCCAATAGCTTTATTCCTGGTTTTGAAGAACAGTTGATTGGCGCTAAGGCGGGCGAAGAGAAGACGCTGAACGTCACGTTCCCGGCAGATTACCAAGCCGAGCATTTGGCCGGTAAAGACGCCACCTTTAAAGTCACGGTGCATAAAGTCAGCAGCCAGAAGCTGCCCGAAGTCGACGCTGAGTTCATTGAGCGCTTTGGTGTTGAAGGCGGCGACCAGGAAAAATTTCGCGCTGAAATCAAGAAAAACATGACCCGTGAGGCGTCACAAGCCGTTGATAATCGGATTAAGCAGCAAGTGCTTGATGCGCTGAAAAAGGT
The DNA here is from genome assembly GCF_052379125.1 of Halomonas sp. AOP13-D3-9. Classification (NCBI taxonomy): domain Bacteria; kingdom Pseudomonadati; phylum Pseudomonadota; class Gammaproteobacteria; order Oceanospirillales; family Halomonadaceae; genus Halomonas; species Halomonas sp. AOP13-D3-9. Next base: position 29,829 of record NZ_JBQSYH010000019.1, read on the forward strand.
TAACGAAATTCCTGTGCCAAGTGCCCTGGTTCAGCAAGAGACTGATGGCATGAAGCGCCAAGCGGCGCAGCAATTTGGTCTGGGCGAAGATTTTGATGTCAGCCAGTTGCCCAACGAACTGTTCGAAGAGCAGGCCAAAGGCCGCGTTCAGGTTGGTCTATTGCTAGCTGAAGTAATCAAAGCTAACGAACTCGATGCTGACGATGACGCTATCAAAGCTAAAGTGACCGAGTTGGCTGAGCAGTACCAGGATCCTGATGAAGTGGTCAGCTACTACATGGGTAATGAAGAGCTCAAAACCCAGGTTAAATCTGCCATTCTCGAAGAGAAAGCGGTTGCTAAGCTACTTGAGCAAACGAACATTAAAGACGTTGAAATGTCTTACCAGCAAGCCCTTGCTGCTGCGCAACAGCAGGCAGAGCAAGGTGAGGGTGCTGAAGAAGGCGAGCAAGCTAGCGCCTAACACCTTGGAACGTGGCGCACCTTTATGTCGGTGCGCCTTTCCCTTCCCGGACGCAAGGAATCACCTGAATGAGTGAGTTTGATATTCAAAACGCCGGCGGTCTAGTACCCATGGTGGTTGAGCAGAGCGCCAAAGGGGAAAGAGCCTACGACATTTACTCACGCCTGTTAAAAGAGCGTGTGATCTTTTTGGTAGGCCCTGTAGAAGACTACATGGCTAATCTGGTTGTTGCCCAGTTGCTGTTTCTGGAATCGGAAAACCCCGATAAAGATATTCACCTGTATATCAACTCGCCGGGTGGGTCGGTCACCGCGGGTATGTCGATTTACGACACGATGCAGTTTGTGAAACCAGATGTCTCTACGGTGTGTATTGGTCAGGCGGCCAGCATGGGCGCGCTGTTGTTGACAGCAGGCGCGGCTGGTAAACGCTACTGCTTGCCTAACTCGCGGGTGATGATTCACCAGCCGTTGGGCGGTTATCAGGGCCAAGCGTCTGACATCGAAATTCATACCCGTGAAATTCTGGGTATTCGTGAGAAACTGAATCAAATTCTTGCCCATCATACGGGACAGGATATTGAAGCCGTTTCGCGTGATACCGACCGGGATAATTTTATGAGCGCCAATAAAGCCAAAGAGTATGGTTTGATTGATGCAGTGCTGGATAAGCGGCCTACATCCTGATAGCGTGATAGGATTCTGCTTTTCTAACGAGCTTTTCCGGCGGCGAAAGCCGCCGCAGTGATAGAGGTATGCGAATGGCCGACGGCAAAGGCAAGGACGAAGGTGGCAAACTGCTCTACTGCTCGTTTTGTGGCAAAAATCAAAACGAAGTGCGTAAGCTGATTGCGGGCCCGTCCGTTTATATCTGCGATGAGTGTGTCGACTTATGTAATGACATCATTCGCGAGGAAGTTCTCGAAGCCGATGCCGAGAGCGATGAGGAGCGTTTACCTACGCCTCGCGAAATACGTCATACGCTTGATGACTATGTTATCGGACAGGATCGCGCCAAAATGGTGCTTTCCGTAGCGGTCTATAACCACTACAAGCGTCTGAAAACAGATGTGCGTGACGGTGATGTAGAACTAGGTAAATCAAACATCCTGCTGATTGGTCCCACTGGTAGCGGTAAAACGCTGCTGGCGGAAACCATGGCACGGCTACTGAATGTACCTTTTACCATTGCGGACGCAACCACGCTGACGGAAGCCGGCTATGTCGGTGAAGATGTTGAAAACATCATCCAGAAGCTGTTGCAGAAGTGTGATTACGACGTCGAGAAAGCCGAGCGCGGTATCGTCTATATCGATGAAATCGACAAGATTTCACGCAAATCGGATAACCCTTCAATCACTCGCGATGTGTCGGGTGAAGGTGTTCAGCAAGCATTGCTGAAGCTGATTGAAGGCACGACGGCTTCTGTGCCGCCTCAGGGCGGACGCAAACACCCGCAGCAGGAGTTTGTCCAAGTTAATACGGGCAATATTCTGTTTATCGTCGGCGGTGCTTTTGCGGGGCTGGATAAAGTTATTCGCGATCGCGCTGAGAAGGGCGGCATCGGTTTCAATGCAGCGGTAAAAAGCAAGGAGTCCTCCCGCGGGGTGGGTGAGCTGCTGGCCGACGTAGAGCCTGATGATCTGGTTAAATTTGGTTTGATTCCAGAGTTTGTGGGTCGCTTGCCGATCATCGCGACGTTGATGGAGCTCACCGAAGATGCCCTGGTGCAGATTCTTACCGAGCCCAAAAACTCGCTGGTTAAGCAGTATGCCAAGCTGTTTGAGATGGAAGACGTAACGCTTGAGTTCAGAGATGAAGCGTTACGTGCGGTGGCTGAAAAAGCCATGGAGCGTAAGACAGGTGCCCGTGGGTTGCGCTCTATTTTAGAGTCGGTGCTGCTGGATACCATGTACGAAATTCCATCACTTGACGGTGTCAGTAAGGTCGTTATCGACGCTTCAGTTATCGCTGGAGAGAGTGAGCCCCTGTTGATCTACTCTCAGCAGGAAGAAGCACGCGTCGACGGCACTGATGGTTAGTGGTTAGTCGAGTATCGCGGCCCAGCTTCAACCGCTTGCGCTAAACCAAGGGGTCGCCTAGGCGACCCCTTGTTCTTGCAGAGTTATCGCAGAGCTTTGGTGTAGAGAGTTCTGGTGTAGAAGGCTCTTATAAAGCGTGTGAAGAAATCTAGTTATCCAGCTAGAAAGCTACAAAGCCTAATTCGTGAAGTGTTACTGCCTAGCCGATTCAATGTTAACGTTTTTAAACGTCAGCATTTTGAAAAGTGTGCAGTACTTTTCCAAGTACTCCTTTAAGTACTCATCCGATTTGTCGAGGAACGTCTGCGATGCAGCAGAACGCCGAACAGACACAATGTCTACCCCTGTTACCATTGCGTGATGTAGTTGTTTATCCGCAAATGGTCATCCCCCTTTTTGTAGGTCGTGAAAAGTCTATCCAGGCGCTCGAAGCGGCGATGGAGGCTGATAAGCGTGTGCTACTGGTGGCTCAGCGTGAAGCGTCTCAAGATGAGCCTGACAACGCGGATCTTTACGCAATGGGCACCGTGGCCGATATCATGCAACTACTTAAGTTGCCTGATGGTACGGTCAAAGTCCTTATTGAGGGCAATTTCCGGGCGGATGTTCTAAATGTGGAAGAGAACGCCGCAGGCTACACTCAAGCCCATTTAACGCCCCGGGAGAGTGAGCCGCTGACCAGCCGTGAGCAGGAAGCGCTGGTTCGTGTGCTACTCAACCAGTTCGAGCAGTACGTTAAGCTCTCCAAAAAAGTCCCTAACGAAGTGCTTAATTCGTTGTCGGGGATTGAAGATCCAAGCCGTTTGGTGGACACCATTTGTGCCCATCTGTCGCTTAAGATTGGCGACAAACAAGAGCTGCTTGAGATGGATCGCGTGCGTGATCGTATTGAGCACCTGATGGCGCTGATTGAGTCAGAAATCGACCTGCTTCAGGTAGAGAAGCGCATCCGCTCGCGGGTTAAAGAGCAGATGGAGAAGACTCAGCGCGAGTACTATCTCAACGAGCAAATGAAAGCCATCCAGAAAGAGATGGGTGAGCTGGATAATGTGCCCAATGAGGCCGAGAAGTACGAGCTGGCGATTAAAGAGTCCGGTATGCCGAAGGAGGCGTCTGAGAAAGCCACGCAAGAGCTCAATAAGCTCAAAATGATGGCCTCAAACTCCGCCGAAGCAACCGTGGTGCGCTCTTACCTGGATTGGTTAGTCGCCGTCCCGTGGAAAAAGCGTACCCGCGTCAAACACGATCTTGTCAAAGCGCAGCAGGTGCTGGATGAAGATCATTACGGGCTGGAAGAGGTTAAAGCGCGCATCCTGGAATATCTTGCCGTGCAGAAGCGCGTGCGCAAGATGAAAGGCCCAGTGCTATGTCTCGTTGGGCCGCCTGGGGTGGGCAAAACGTCGCTTGGCCAGTCCATCGCCCGTGCCACCAACCGTAAATATGTGCGTTTGGCGCTGGGTGGTGTTCGTGATGAGTCGGAAATCCGTGGTCATCGGCGTACCTATATTGGCTCGTTGCCAGGTAAATTGATGCAGCGGATGAGTCGAGCTGGGGTTAAAAATCCGTTGTTCCTGTTGGATGAGGTCGACAAGCTAGGCATGGATCACCGCGGTGACCCGGCGTCTGCACTGCTCGAAGTGCTCGATCCCGAGCAGAACAACAGCTTCAGTGATCACTACCTTGAGCTTGACTACGATCTCTCCGAGACGCTGTTCATCTGTACCGCTAACTCGATGAATATTCCCAGCGCCTTGCTTGACCGTATGGAGATTATTCGTCTGCCGGGTTACACCGAAGATGAGAAGTTGGCTATCGCTAAGCGCTACTTATTGCCCAAGCAACTAGCAGCGAACGGTTTAAAAGGCGATGAGTTAACGCTGGAAGACAGCGCGCTTTTAGAGCTTATTCGCTACTATACCCGCGAAGCGGGTGTGCGCGAGCTGGAGCGGCAGATTGCCAAAGTATCGCGCAAGGTGTTGCGTGAACGGCTTGAGAAAGAGCGCGACCCGCAAGCCGCCCAAGCGGGGCAGAGCTTAACGGCTGAGCAAATTGAGCACTACGCGGGCGTGCGCCGCTACAGTTATGGCTTAGCGGAACAGGACGACCAGATCGGCCGAGTAACAGGGCTTGCCTGGACATCGGTGGGGGGTGAACTGCTCAACATCGAGTCAGTGGTGACGCCGGGTAAAGGGCGGATCAACAAGACCGGATCGCTGGGCGATGTGATGAAAGAGTCAGTGAGTGCCGCCCACACGGTGGTGCGCGCCAGGGCTAAAGCTTATGGCATTGACCCCGAGCGGTTTGAAAAAGAGGACCTGCATATTCACGTGCCGGAAGGGGCAACGCCGAAAGATGGCCCCAGCGCGGGTATTGCCATGGTGACGGCGATCGTTTCCGCTTACACCCAGCGTGCGGTACGCTGTGATGTGGCAATGACCGGTGAAGTCAATCTGCGCGGAGAAGTGTTGCCGATCGGCGGGTTGAAGGAGAAATTGCTGGCAGCTCGCCGCGGTGGTATAAAGACAGTGCTAATTCCTGAAGAAAACCGTCGTGATCTCAAGGAAGTACCTGACAATATCAAAGGTGCATTGGATATTCGTCCGGTACGCTGGATAGATGATGTCTTAGCCGTAGCGCTAGCTGATAAGGTAGAAGACGGTGCGCCATTGAAAAGCACCGAAGCATCGTTTAGTAATACCGTTGTTGCTAGTACCCATTAAGCTGTTAAAGTCCTCGCTGGTCTTTAATTTTACTTAATATTTGCCCGCCGCTTTTGTGGCGGGTATCTCGCAGTATGGTTGCTTGACAGATGTTTCAAGGCATTGCTATAAAACGCAGCTATGCTTTGATCGTCGTACCCATCGGTGACCATGCCGTTCAGAGCCATTTTTTGAAACAGTCAAGGGGTGAAGAGTGAATAAGTCCGAGCTGATTGAAGCCATTGCCGCGTCTGCAGATATTCCCAAAGCAGCGGCAACCCGCGCATTGGATGCCATGGTGGAGTCTGTCACCGATAGCCTTAAGAAGGGCGAAAGCGTATCTCTGGTAGGTTTTGGTACCTTCGCGATCAAAGAGCGTGCTGCTCGTACTGGCCGCAACCCACAAACGGGTGAGCCAATTCAGATCAGTGCTGCCAAAGTACCCAGCTTCAAAGCAGGTAAAGCGCTGAAAGACGCCGTCAACTAATTTGACCGCGTTTGCTGTAACCTAATGGGCGCATCGCATTGGCGATGCGCCCATGTTATTTTCTAACCCACTATTTATTAGGGGTTAGCGGGCCGATCTGTTTGGCTGTGACTATCTGAGGCTAGCATGCTGCAAAGTATTCGAGATGGCTCCAGGAGCTGGGGTGCCAAAATTATTATCGGTGTTATGGTCGCGGCCATGGCACTTTTCGGGATTGAGTCACTGTTTGGGCTTTTTGGCGATGATCCAAACGAAGTAGCGAGTGTTAACGGTCAGCCGATTATGCGCCAGCAGCTTGAGCTTGAGGTTCAGCGTGCGCTGCGTTCCGGTCAAGTACCGCCAGAGCAAGAGCGCGCTCTGCGCCGCGATATGCTCGATCAGTTGATCACCCAGCAGCTGCTATCCCAGTATGCTGAGGAGGGTGGTTTTGCCGTTTCTGAACAGCAATTAGATCAGTTAATTGTCAGCCTGCCGGAGTTTCACGACCAAGATGGCCGCTTCTCCGCCGAGGTATTCCGCAATCGCCTCGCCAGTGCAGGCTATACGCCGGTTGCCTTCCGTGAAGAGTTACGTGTCGATATTCAGCGGCAGCATTTACAGCAAGGCTTAGCCTTCAGCGATTTTAGCCTGCCGAACGAACAAGAGCGCCTTGCCGAGCTACAGCGCCAGCAACGTAGCTTTCGCTACCTGATCCTGGATAGCGACGATGTCGAGGCTGATGTCGATGTTAGCGAGGACGATCTCCAGGCTTATTATGATGCCCACCAGGAGCGCTATGAGCGTCCTGAACAGGTGCGCCTTGAATATGTGTTAATTGACCGCCAAGCCATGGCGGAGGGGCGTGACGTAGACGAAGAGACACTGCGTGACGCATGGCGTGAGCAAAACCGTGATGCCGATCGCCGTGTATCCCATATCATGATCACCTTTGGTGATGAGCGCAGCCGGGATGAAGCGCAGCAGTTAGCCGAGACCGCCCGAGAGGCATTGGACAACGGTGAATCGTTTGCCGATACAGCCGTTCGCTACTCTGATGATACCGCCAGCGCAGAAGAGGGTGGTGATCTGGGTGTGATCAGCCGTGGCTTCTTTGGCGACAGCTTTGATGAAGCAGCCTTTGGCCTTGAAGAGGGCGATGTTTCCCAGCCGGTTGAGCTGGATAGCGCTTTCCATATCATCCAAGTGACGGATATTCAGGGGCCCACCTTTGAAGAGCAGCGCGATGAATTGGCGCGTGAAGTCGCACTACGTGATGTAGATGATGAGTTTAATCAGCGGGTTCAGCAATTAATCGATGAGAGCTTCGCTGCCGATGACTTGCAGAGCGTTGCCGATGATCTTGATCTGACCCTGCAGAAGAGCGACTGGCTCGCCCGTGATGATGAGGCTGAAGGCGTGTTATCTGAGCCGGGTGTAATGTCGGCGGCGTTTAGCAGCGATGTGCTTGAAGAGGGTTACAACAGCGAAGTGATCGAGTTGGATCAGGATCGTCGCTTGGTGCTTCGAGTTGCCGAACAGCGCGATTCGACATTGCTGCCGCTTGATGAAGTACGTGAAGAGGTTGAAGTATCGGTAGCCGCCGAGCAGCAGCAACAAGCGCTGCGTGAAGAGGCGCAGGCGCTGGTCGCCAACCTGCGAGAAGACCAGCAGCTGGATGTTGATTGGCTCGAAGCCAATAACGTAAGCCGTCAAGCTGACACCTCTGTGCCTCAGTTGATTGTTCAGGAAGCCTTCCGCATGGCGCGCCCCGAAGAGGGCGAGAGCGTCTACCGCACGGTTGAACTCCCGCAAGGTGTTGCTGTGGTGGCTCTGGATAGCGTCAGAGAGGGTGAGGTCGATGAACAGATGGAGGCGTTTGTTGCCCAAATGGCCGAGCAGTTGCGTGCTCAATCGGTGCTGCAGGGATTAATTGATGACCTGCGCAGCGATGCGGATATACAGCGGTAGGATCTCGCTTAAGTCCGAGTTGAAAACAGCAAGACAAAAAAGCCGATCTCACGATCGGCTTTTTAATGCTTAAAGGGTTAATGCTTAAGGCGAGCTTAGGCGTCAGGCAGTTGCGTTAAAGAAAACTGACGCAGACGTGGCGCCGTGTGGTCGCTGCGCTCGATAATAATATCCCAGCCGTGCTGAGCATCCCAGTCGCCTAGTACATAGCGTTTGGCCGGCACATCTTCTACCGTCAAGTCATGGACATGGGGGCGGTGGGTGTGGCCATGAATCATGGTGCTCACACCGTGGCGCTCCATGACATGGATGACCTCCTGGTGAGTGACATCCATGATCGCCTCAGCCTTATTGGCATTGGCTTCACCCGATTGCGTGCGCAAACTCTGGGCAAGCGCTACGCGCTGCTCCAAAGGTAGCGCAAGCATTTGTGCCTGCCATTCAGGGTTGCGCGACTGCTGGCGAAAAGCCATATAGGCTTCATCCCGAGTACACAGGCTGTCGCCGTGTAACAGCACCATCGGTACGCCCTGAATTTCCACTTCCTCAATATCCGGTAGTAGAAACGCCTGACAGGCATTGATAAAGCGCTCGCCGAGCAGAAAATCACGGTTGCCGTGCATTAAATACACAGCGGTGCCATCGCTGCTAAGCTTGCGTAAATGCTTGATAACCTCTTGGGCAACACCGCAAAGTGGGTGCGTATTGGCGTCGAGTAGATCATCGCCAATCCAGGCATCAAAAAGATCACCAAGAATATACAGCGCGTCGGCTCCTGGAGCGGTGTGCTCTAAGTAGCGGTAAAACCCCTGGTTGATCTCGGGGGTATCGCCACTCAGATGAAGATCGGCAACAAGCAGTGTGCGCATAAGGCTCCCGGCGTTATTCTGCGTCTTTGACGTACGCGCGCTCGATAATGACATCTTCAGCGGGCACGTCGGCGTGCATGCCGCGGCGGGTCGTCGCTACGTTTTTAATCTCGTTGACCACATCCATGCCGTCGACGACTTCGCCAAAGACCGCATAGCCCCAGCCTTGCAGGCTTTTACCGCTGTGATCAAGAAAACTATTATCGCCCACATTGATAAAAAACTGGGCAGTCGCCGAGTGTGGGTCTTGGGTGCGAGCCATTGCCAGCGTGCCAATGGTGTTTTTCAAGCCATTGTCAGCTTCGTTGTCGATAGGGTCTCGGGTCGGCTTTTGCTCGAAGTCTTTGTCGAAACCACCGCCTTGAACCATAAAACCATCGATGACGCGGTGAAACAGGGTGCCGTCGTAGAATCCGTCGCGAACATACTGCTCAAAATTCGCTGCGCTAATCGGCGCTTTTTCGTGGTTAAGGGCGATGGTGATGTCACCATGGTTGGTCTGTAATACGATCATAGATAAATTCCTGTTCAATAAAGGCGTTCGCCTTGGCGCTGTGCATCGGCGTCACGTTATAATAGCGGTTTTGACCTGCACCGCGAAGGGCCATAGGCGTATCCTATGTTTTCACAGCATGTTTTCACAGCATGTCTTCACGGCTCAGTACGCCATCCACCACGAGGTTATCAACACCATCATGACCAACGAGACCACCCCAGCGCCGAACTTCATTCGCAACCAAGTACGCGACGAAATCGAGGGCGGCCAGGTCACTAAAATTGTGACGCGCTTCCCCCCGGAGCCCAATGGCTTTCTGCATATCGGCCATGCGAAGTCTATCTGTCTAAATTTCGGGTTGGCGAAGCAACTGGGTGGCGAGTGTCATCTACGCTTTGACGACACCAACCCGGCCAAAGAAGAACAGGCCTACATCGATGCGATCAAAGAGGACGTCAGCTGGCTAGGCTTTGAGTGGGCAGGCCCAGTGCGCTTTGCCTCTGACTACTTCGACCAGCTCTACGCCTGGGCGCAGCACTTAATGCGTGAAGGCAAAGCCTATGTCGACGACCTATCGCCGGATGAAATTCGTGAGTATCGCGGCACCCTAACGGCACCGGGTAAACCCAGTCCCTACCGCGAGCGCAGCGTCGATGAAAACCTTGATCTGCTTGAGCGTATGAGTAAAGGTGAGTTTGGCGAGAGCGAGAAAGTCGTGCGGGCCAAGATTGATATGGCGTCACCCAATATCAATCTACGCGACCCCATTATTTATCGCATTCGCCACGCCACCCATCACCAAACCGGTGATAAGTGGAAAATTTACCCCTCTTACGACTTTACCCACGGACAATCAGACGCCATTGAGGGCATTACCCACTCGATCTGCACCCTGGAGTTTGAAGATCACCGCCCGCTGTACGAGTGGTTTTTAAATAATCTGCCGGTACCTGCGAAACCGCGCCAGATTGAGTTCGCGCGGCTGAATCTTGATTATACCCTGACCTCCAAGCGCAAACTGAAGTTGCTGGTGGATGAGCAAATCGTGGATGGTTGGGATGATCCGCGTATGCCAACGATCTCGGGCATGCGTCGCCGTGGCTACACGCCAGCGTCGATTCGTAAATTCTGCGAGATGATTGGTGTCACCCGCGCCGACGGTGGCTTAGTGGATATCGCCATGCTGACCCACGCTATTCGCTCGGATCTGGAAGACAACGCGCCCCGCGCCATGTGTGTGTTAAAACCGTTAAAAGTCGTGCTCACCAACGTGCCGGAAGACCACGAAGAGGTGTACGAAGTGGCGGGCCACCCCGCCCGAGACGATATGACCATGCGCAAAGTGCCGTTTAGCCGCGAGCTGTATATCGATCAAGACGACTTTATGGAAGATGCGCCCAAAAAATTCTTCCGCCTGGCGCCGGGCAAGGAAGTACGCCTGCGCAATAGCTACGTGATTCGCTGTGACGAGGTGATCAAAGACGCCGCCGGTGAGATCAGCGAACTGCACTGCTCGGTCGACTTCGATACGCTGGGTAAAAATCCCGAAGGACGTAAGGTGAAGGGCGTTATTCACTGGGTTAGCGCTAGCCACGGCGTGCCGATGGAAGTGCGTCTTTACGACAACCTGTTCACCGTTGAACAGCCCGACCGCGATAAAGACGTCGATTTTCTGGAGCATCTGAATCCGGAGTCTTTGGTCGTTTGCCAGGCAATTGGTGAGCCTAGCCTTGCCGAAGCGACCCCCGAGTCACGCTTCCAGTTTGAGCGCGTCGGCTACTTCTGTGCGGATCGCCATGACACCACACCAGAGCATTTGGTGTTTAACCGTACCGTAGGCTTAAAAGACAGCTGGGCGAAAATCAAGCAGAAGGGCTAATGCCCAGAAACAACATGGATAGCCATATGCATATTTACAATACGCTGACGCGCCGCAAAGAACCTTTCACCCCGCTGGAAGCGGGTAAAGTGAGCATGTATGTCTGCGGCATGACGGTGTATGACTACTGCCACCTGGGGCACGCCCGTGTCATGGTCGCCTTTGACGTTATTACCCGCTACTTGCGTGAACGTGGCTATGACGTTAACTACGTGCGCAACATCACCGATATTGACGACAAGATACTCAAGCGCGCCGACGAGAATGGCGAAAGTATTACGGCGCTGACTGAGCGCATGATTGACGCCATGCACGAAGACGAACAACGCTTGTTTGTTTTGCCGCCCAGTCATGAGCCCCGCGCCACCGGCCATATCGACGATATTGTGGCGATGATTGAAACGTTGATTGAGAAAGGCTTTGCTTACGCGGCAGATAACGGTGACGTCTACTATCGGGTACGTAAATTTGCCGATTACGGCAAGCTCAATAATCGCCAGCTCGACGATATGCGCGCAGGCAGCCGGGTTGATGTGGATGTTCATAAAGAAGACCCGCTCGATTTTGTGCTCTGGAAAGCCGCTAAACCAGGGGAGGCGCACTGGCCGTCTCCCTGGGGTAACGGCCGCCCAGGTTGGCATATTGAGTGCTCGGCAATGTCAACTTGCTGCTTAGGTGATACCTTTGATATTCATGGCGGTGGGCCGGATTTAACCTTTCCGCACCATGAAAATGAGATCGCTCAATCAGAGGCCGCCACGGGTAAAACCTACGTCAACACCTGGATGCATGCAGGCGCCGTGCGGGTGAATCAGGAGAAGATGTCCAAGTCATTGGGCAACTTTTTCACCATCCGCGATGTGCTGGCCGAGCACGACCCCGAAGTGGTGCGTTTTCTGCTGGTGGCCAGTCACTACCGTAGCCCCATCAACTACTCGGTCGATTCACTGAGCGAGGCGCGTAAATCGCTTACGCGTTTGTATACGGCGCTGGAAGGTCTTGAACTGGACGAGGCAAAGGGTGGCGCAAGCGATCATGCGTCAGCGTACCGTGAGCGCTTTACCCAGGTAATGGACGATGACTTCAATACCCCTGAAGCCCTGGCGGTGATGTTTGAATTGGCACGGGAGGTTAATCGCGCCAAGCAAGAGCAGCCTGATGATGCCGCCAAGCTTGCGGGTGAGTTAAAGCAGCTAGGGTCTGTTTTGGGGCTTCTCCAGCAAGCGCCGCAAACGTTCCTAAAAGGCACCCAGCAGCAGGGGATGCCGCTAAGTGAGAGCGAGGTCGAAGCCAAAATTGCTCAGCGTATAGCGGCTAAAGCCAATAAAGACTTCGCCCAGGCGGACGCGATCCGCGATGAACTTGCTGCGATGGGCATCATGCTCAAGGATTCCCGTGAGGGCACGTCTTGGGTGTTTGAAGCGCCTTAATAAGGAACCTTAATCACTCGTTGGTAGCTTATGCGCTAACTTAAACGTTGGAGGCTTTTATCCTGAAACGCTGAAGGCTCTTATGCCGACAAGCTGAAGGCTCTTATGCTGACAAGCTGAAGGCTCTTATGCTGACAAGCTGAAGGCTCTTATACTGAATAAGAGCCTCAGACGCCAATACCAACGTAAAAGGAACTCAAAATGCGCTTTTCAGCTAATGCTTTAATTGCTGCCTGTGCCGTCTCTGCTATTTCCCTTTCCCTTTCCCAGGCCAGCGCCAATGAGCCTGTCGTCGTGTCATCCAAAATCGACACGGAAGGGTCGGTATTGGGCGAACTGATTATTCAAACCCTGGAACGCCACGATATTGCTACTGAAAACCGTTTACAGCTGGGTGGCACCAGCGTCGTGCGCACGGCTTTAGAAGCTGGTGAAATTGACCTTTACCCAGAATACACGGGTAATGGGGCGTTCTTTTTCGATATGGCCGATAGTCCGGTATGGAATAATGCCGATCAGGCTTATGAAACAGTACGCGAGCGTGATGCGCAGCAAGGCTTGATATGGCTGCAGCCCGCCAGCGCTAATAACACCTGGGCAATGAGCATCCGGGAAGATGTTGCCGCTGAAAACGAGCTGGTAAGCCTGGACGACCTTGCAGCTTATTTAGCCGATGGCGGTGAGTTTAAATTTGCCGCAAGCGCTGAATTTGTTGAGTCTGCTCAAGCACTGCCCGCGTTCCAGGAAGCCTACGGTTTTGAGCTCAGCGACGATCAACTGTTGGTGCTCTCCGGTGGTAATACCGCTGCCACCATGCGGGCCGCCGCTCAGCAGACCAGCGGCGTTAATGGCGCCATGACCTATGGCACAGACGGTGGCTTAAGTGCGCTGGGTTTGGTCGTGCTGGAAGACACGAAGGGCGTGCAGCCGGTGTATCAGCCAGCTCCCGTGGTGCGTGAAAGCGTACTGGAAACGTACCCAGAAATTGAAGCGCTGCTCAATGAGGTGTTTACCACTCTCGATTTGGTCACCCTGCAAACGCTCAATGCCGATGTCGCCGTAAACGGCCTGTCGCCATCTCAAGTGGCCAGCGACTACCTCGATACGCTTAATAATTAATGCTAGGGATAACTAATTAATGTCGTTAATGGATGCACTGCCTACCCCGCGGCTTCGTTGGGAGGGGCGGCACCCTAACATTGTGCTCGTTAGCCTTAGCTTTCTCATGCTGGCCTCATTCTGGACGTTTGACGTGGTTAGCATGGCCCCCAACCGGATTGTGTTGGGGACGGGGCATGGCGCACTGGAAGCCTTTGGTTGGCCCGGCGCGCTATTGGTGACCCTGCTGCTCTCTTGCATCGGTATTCTCGCCTGGCAACCGAGCCATCGTCACTACCGGGCGCTACTTGCGGCGGTAGTGGTCATCATGGCGCTGATGCCGGTGGGGTTGATGGCGAGCAGCTACTTACTGATTGACCCTGAGTTGCCCCAGGCGCGTTTAGGCTTAGGCGCGGCGTATTGGGTAGTGTTATTCGTACTGCTGCTGTGCTTGGTAGAACTACGTTTGCGTTTAAACCTAACGCGAATATGGCCCACGCTGTTGCTGTGTGGTGTCGCGCTGGTGTGGTGGCTATGTGCGGCTTTTGGCTTGGAGACGCTCGCGCTTGTTCAAGAGTTTAGAGCGCGTGACCAACAGTTTTTACGCGCCGTCGTGCAGCACATTAAGCTGGTAAGCCTCGCCGTTAGCGTCAGTATTGTGCTCGGGATGGCACTCGCCATGTTAATGCGCCGCTATGCCCGACTACAAAAAGGTGCTTTTGCGCTACTCAATTTTCTACAGACGATACCTAGCCTGGCGCTATTCGGACTACTGCTGGTGCCGCTTGCCTGGCTTGCCGCCAGCGTGCCGGTGTTAGGCCAGCTTGGCGTTAGCGGTATTGGCACGACCCCCGCCTTAATCGCACTGATCGCTTACAGCCTGCTGCCCATTGTCCGCAATACTTACACGGCGCTAGAGCAAGTGAGTGCCGATACCTTGGAAGCTGCAAAAGGAATGGGTATGCGTGCCGGCCAGCGGTTTTGGCAGGTGCGGCTACCGCTGGCGCTACCGGTGTTGTTGGAAGGGGTGCGGATTACCACTGTTCAAGCTATTGGGCTCACCGCCGTTGCCGCCCTGATTGGTGCCGGTGGGCTGGGCACCTTTATTTTTCAAGGCTTAGGCCAGGCCGCCATGGATATGGTGTTACTTGGCGCACTGCCGATTTTAATGCTGGCTCTGGTGGTGGATGCGAGCTTAGGTGCTCTTGCAGAAGCGCTGCGCCCCGGAGGAATGAGATGATTGAGCTGTCCCATGTATCCAAGCGGTTTGGGGATGAAACTGCGGTGGACGATATTTCACTACGGGTGCCAAAGGGTAAGTTTTGTGCATTAGTAGGCACCTCGGGCTGTGGGAAATCGACCACCTTGCGCATGATCAATCGCTTAATTACGCACAGCGAAGGCGACATCCTCCTCGATGGACAGGCGATTGACGTCTACGACCCGGTGAAGCTGCGCCGTCGAATTGGCTATGTGATTCAACACACTGGACTGTTTCCTCACTGGAACGTTGCGCGCAACATTGGACTGGTTCCGCGGTTATTGAAGTGGTCAACAACCGACGTTCAGTCGCGGGTTGCGGAGCTAATGCATTTACTCGGTTTACCGGTTGATGAGTTTGGGCATAAATATCCCCATCAGCTTTCCGGGGGGCAGGCCCAGCGCGTGGGCGTTGCGCGTGCCCTGGCGGCAGACCCAGACATTCTGCTGATGGATGAGCCGTTCGGCGCGCTTGATCCTATTACCCGTGAAAAGCTGCAGGATGAGCTGGCCAAGCTACAGTCACGGCTGCACAAAACCGTGCTGTTCGTGACCCACGATATGGATGAAGCACTTAAGCTGGCGGATCACTTGGTGGTCATGCGTGAAGGTCGAATTGTGCAGCAAGGTTCACCGCTGGCGCTATTACAAAACCCCGCCGACCCGTTTGTCGAGTCGATGTTGGGTGGGCTGGAAAGGGGACTCAAACAGGCAGCATTAACCCGGGTAAAAGATCACATGACCTCCATGGGGCCTACCTTGCCCGCGCAGTCGCGGATCCCTGGGGTATTCTCGCTACGTCAGGCGCTCTCCATGATGCTTCGCGACCATACCGACCGGCTGACCGTCGTCGACCAACAGGATGTGCCTGTCGGCGAACTCTCGTTGCGTAGAATTATCAAGGAGGCTCAACTGGATAATGGACAACCACGTGAGTAACTCCCTAAGCGTTGCCCAGCCCGATAAAAAAGCCCCCCAGTGGCTATGGCCACTGCTGTGGAGTGCGCTACTGCTGGTTAGCGTCGTGGGCATGTCTGCTGCCGAACCGCTGTTTCGCTGGATAGAGCCTGAAGCACGACAAGTTATTTACAACCGCGCCGAGTTTTACGTTCTGCTAGGCCGTCATCTCTTCGTGGTCGGTATCGCTGCGGTCGTGACCATTATCGTGGGAGTAGCCGCGGGCATCGCGGTGACCCGCAGGTGGGGCCGCGATTTTCTACCGCTGGTGGCTCAACTGGCATCGCTGGGGCAAACGTTTCCGCCGGTGGCCGTTTTAGCGCTGGCGGTACCCGTGCTGGGTTTTGGCACCTTACCGATTATTGTCGCCTTAATGCTCTACGGGCTACTGCCTATCGTGCGCAATACCCTTGCCGGTCTGCACGGAGTGGAAGGCGATATTAAAACCGCTGCCCATGCCATGGGCATGACGCCAGCGCAAATCCTACGCCAAGTCGAACTGCCGCTGGCAGCACCGGTCATTTTGGCGGGCATCCGTACTTCGGTGACGATTAATATTGCCACCGCAGCGCTCGGGGCGACCGTAGGCGCCAGTAATCTGGGCGACCCGATTATCTCTGGTATCGTCAACGGCAATATGGCTTATGTGGTTCAGGGGGCGCTGACCATTGCGCTATTGGCTCTGACGATCGATAGCCTGTTTGAACTGCTGCAGCGTCAACTACGTTCCCGCCTATCTGCGTCTTAATCTATTTACGTATTAGCCTCTCTGCGCCTTAAGTTGTATCCCTAAAGTTCTTGTGCTGCGGTACTGTCTCAAGTGTTGTAGTAGCTTGGTGTTGCGTTGGCTTATGACAGATAAATCCACTGGCATAAACGGTCAATACCAACAACACTGCCCTCAAAAGGGGTAAAACAAGGACAATAATGATGACACAGTACGTACACCAGCCGGACTTCATGACCGGCGACGAATTCTCGATTCCCACCTTTAGCCTGCTTAATCCCGAGGGTGAGCTCTATAGTGGCGCTGAAGAGCCTGCGCTTGAGCGTGATCACGCCCGGCGTATCTATCAGGCAATGCTGGCCACGCGTATTCTAGATGAACGCATGATGGCCGCTCAGCGCCAGGGGCGGTTGAGCTTCTACATGCAGTGTACCGGCGAAGAGGCCGCTGTAGTGGGCGCCACCGCTGCGCTAAATGACGCCGATATGATTATGGCGCAGTACCGCGAGCAGGGCGCTTTGATGTATCGCGGCTTCTCCATCGACGAATTTATGAATCAGCTGTTCGGCAACGAGCTGGACTACGGCAAAGGCCGTCAAATGCCGATTCACTATGGGTCGCGCAAGCTGCACTACATGACCATCTCGTCGCCCTTAGCCACCCAAATTCCCCAAGCGACGGGTTATGC
The DNA here is from genome assembly GCF_052379125.1 of Halomonas sp. AOP13-D3-9. Taxonomy (NCBI): domain Bacteria; kingdom Pseudomonadati; phylum Pseudomonadota; class Gammaproteobacteria; order Oceanospirillales; family Halomonadaceae; genus Halomonas; species Halomonas sp. AOP13-D3-9. The sequence goes on from NZ_JBQSYH010000019.1 coordinate 46,870, forward strand.
CTACGGACAAAAACTCGCAGGCCAAGGTCATTGCACGTTAACTTTTTTTGGGGAAGGCGCTGCCTCCGAAGGTGATTTCCACGCCGCGCTGAATATGGCCTCGGTGCATCAGGTGCCGGTGATTTTCTTCTGCCGTAACAATGGCTATGCCATTTCCACGCCTGCCGTCGAGCAGTTTGCCGCCGACGGTATCGCTCCGCGTGCCTTTGGTTACCACATGCATGTGATCCGGGTAGATGGCAACGACGTGCTGGCTGTTTACGAAGCAACTCGGCAGGCACGCAAGATCGCCGTTGAGCAAAATCAGCCGGTATTGATTGAGGCCATGAGCTATCGCCTTGCCGCACACTCCTCTTCCGATGACCCTTCTGGCTATCGCTCGAAAGATGAAGAGGAGGTGTGGCGCGCCAAAGATCCGTTGCTGCGGCTACAAAAGTGGCTATTGAAGAAACAGTGGTGGAGTGAGGAAGAAGAGGCTTCCCAGCAGGAAACCCTGCGTCGTGAAGTGCTGGAAACCATGAAGCGTGCAGAAAAGCGTTCATCCCCGCCGCTTGAGAGCCTGATAAGCGATGTGTACGCGGATATAACCCCAGCGTTGCAGCGCCAATTCGATCAGTTAAAACAGCATATTCGCCGCTATCCTGAGGCTTACCCCCGTGGGGCAAAGTCGTTGGACTTGGATGTAGGTACCGACACTGATACCCAGGGGGAGGCGTAACATGGCCACAATGAATATGCTCCAGGCGATCAATAACGCCCTGGATATCGCCATGGCAGAGGATGAAAAAGTCATCTGCTTTGGTGAAGACGTGGGTATTTTTGGCGGTGTATTTCGGGCCACCAGCCACCTGCAGGAGAAGTACGGCAAAGCGCGCTGTTTCAATACGCCACTTGTCGAGCAGGGCATTATCGGCTTTGCCAACGGCTTGGCAGCCCAAGGCTCGGTGCCTGTGGCAGAAATACAGTTTGCCGACTATATCTTTCCGGCGTTTGACCAAATCGTTAACGAAACGGCTAAGTTTCGCTACCGCTCAGGGGATCTATTCAACGTCGGCGGATTGACCATTCGCACCCCGTACGGCGGCGGTATCGCCGGTGGCCTGTATCACTCTCAATCACCCGAAGCTTATTTCACCCATACGCCCGGTCTGAAAGTGGTGGTGCCGCGCAACCCCTATCAGGCCAAAGGGCTACTGCTTGCGGCTATTCGCGATCCGGATCCGGTGCTTTTTCTGGAGCCGAAGCGTCTTTATCGCGCTTCAGTCGGTGAAGTACCCGAAGAGGATTACCAGCTACCCATTGGCGAAGCCGAAATCACCAAAGAGGGCACGGATATTACCGTGGTGGGCTGGGGCGCGCAGATGGAGGTGATCGGCAAAGCGGTCGAGCTAGCCGAAGAGCAGGGCATCGCCTGTGAAGTGATCGACCTGCGCTCACTGTTGCCCTGGGATGCGGATACGGTGGCTGAGTCGGTGCTGAAAACCGGCCGGCTCGTGGTGAGTCATGAAGCCCCCTTAACCGGCGGCTTTGCCGGTGAAATTGCCGCGACTATTCAAGAGCGTTGTTTTCTCTACCTGGAATCGCCCATTGCCCGGGTGACAGGGCTGGATACGCCTTTTCCGCTGGTGTTGGAAAAAGAGTATCTGCCTGATCACCTGAAAATTTTTGAAGCGATTCGCGAAAGCGTCAACTTTTAGCGCCTATTAATGCCTAAGTACGCATTGGGAGAAAAACAATGAGCGATTTTTTACTGCCGGATATTGGCGAAGGCATCGTCGAGTGCGAAGTGGTTGAGTGGCGCGTCGCGGAAGGCGATCAAATTGAAGAAGACCAGCCTATCGTTGAAGTGATGACCGACAAGGCGCTGGTGGAGATTACCGCCCCCGAAGCGGGTGTTGTCACCAAGCTGTATGTGGCCCAGGGGCAGATTGCCAAAGTGCATGCGCCGCTATTTGCTTATCAGGTGGAGGGGGAAAGCCAGACCAGCGACCCGACTAGCAACAATAAGAGTGAGGCCGAGACAGAAACGGCCCAATCGGCCGCCAGTGAAAAGCCGAGCGAACGGCCGGCAGAACCCTCCACCGCTACAGCTACACCGGCTGCTGGCCGCTTATATAACAAGGTTCCCGCCAGCCCCGCCGTTAGACGCCTGGTGCGTGAACACGCCTTACAGCTCACGGAGATCGCGGGTAGCGGAAAAGATGGCCGAGTGCTAAAAGAGGATGTGCTAACGCATCTTGACCAAGCATCGCAAACCGCTACCCCATCCAGCCAAGCAGCGGTTAAAACCCAAGCCGAAAGCAGCGCGCCCAGGGTAGAGCCACTGCGCGGCGTGCGTGCAGTGATGGCCAAGCGTATGGTGGAAGCGGCGAGCACCATTCCCCATTTTCACTACGGCGAAGAGATCGACGTGACCGCACTGCTGGCGCTGCGGGAGCGCTTAAAGCCATTGGCAGAAGCCCAGGGTGAACGGCTGACGCTAATGCCGTTGTTTATGAAAGCTATGGCACTGGCGGTCGCCGAAGAACCCATCGTTAATGCCCAATTAAATGCCGCCGGGGATGAACTGCATTATTATCCCCAGTGTAATATCGGTATGGCTGTCGATAGCAAAGCGGGCCTGATGGTGCCCAATGTTAAAAACGTTGAGCGCCTAACCCTGCTGGAGATTGCGCGGGAAGTCGGCCGGTTAACCACGGCGGCACGAGAAGGGCGGGTCGATCAAGCGGATCTAAAAGGCGGCACCATCAGTATTTCCAATATCGGTGCGCTGGGAGGCACCTACGCCGCACCGATTATTAACGCCCCGGAAGCCGCTATTGTGGCGATTGGTAAAACCCAGTGGCTACCGCGTTTTGATGAACAAGGCGCCGTGCAGCGCCGCGCGATTATGACCATCACCTGGGCGGGCGATCACCGCTTTATCGACGGTGGGACCATCGCACGCTTCTGCAATACCTGGAAAGGTTTTCTGGAAGCGCCAGACAGTATGCTGCTCCATTTGGCATAGCTTTTGGCATAGTTTTTGGCATAGTTTTTGGAATAGCCTCTGGAATAGCCATTGGAAAAGAGATGATCTCTCAGGCACCGCTTCAGCAGTTCTATATACCCGAAGAGCAGTCGGTCTACCTGCTGAGTCATCACGATGCCCGTAAGCTGAAAGACTGGGTGGCGCTGTGTCAGGCGCAGCTCACCCAGTTGGGCTATCAAGGCATCGAGTTAATTGGCAAGGGCGCCTACGGCTTTGTATTTGCCGGAAGCACCGTCCACCAAGGCGCTACTGCCCACTACGTGTTTAAGTTCTCGCGCATTACCCTACCTACCCATTTGCAGGAGCGCCTCGAAGAGGAGGCGTTCATGCTCGATCAGGTCTCGCACCCGCGAATACCTGGCCTGATCGCCTACCAGCGCTCCCGGGGCCAATCCATTTTAGTCATGGAGCGTGCCCCTGGCTGGAATTTAGAGCAGGTATCGCTTAAGCGGGGACGTTTGTCGCCTAGACTGATCGTGCGTATCGCCGCCCAGTTGGCTGATATTCTTGCCGCCCTTCGGCGTGAGTCAGGCCCTCAGGCTCGTCCGGTCGTGCATGGCGATATAAAGCCTTCCAACCTGGTGTATGACAACGAGCACGAGTCTATCGCGCTAATCGACTGGGGTTCATCGGTATTTGCCCAGCTAGATGCGCAGCTGCAGTTTGTGGGCGCTAATGTGATGGAGCTGATGTCGGATAATTTGCAGCAAACCAATGCCCGACTGGGCGATGTCTACTTTATCGGCGAAGAGCAGTTAAACGGCGCACTCTCATCGCCGCGGTTCGATGAGCAGGGAGCGGCGGGAACCCTGTATGCGCTGGCGTCAGCGCAGTCGTGTCGCTTCGGCCATCGGGCGATTCCCGCCAGTTCGCTGGGTCTGCCGATGGAGTTTGCCCGAACCCTGGATGGCATGCTCGACCCCGACCCTCAGGTGCGGCGCAAAGCCGGCGACTACTTTTTAAACAACATGCCGCGAATGGCCAGGGTGGTGATGATTGATCTGCCTGCATCGCTGAATGTACCGCTGGTGCCTGTATGGGCGCGACCCGCGCATCAGGAGATCGATACCGTGGTGTACAGCTCGCGCAAGGCCTTTCTACGCGAAGTCTTTTCACAGGAAGAGCATGCCCAAGAAACCCTGAATGACGTTAACGATGTGCAGCTTGACCGCTACTACAAGCAGTTTATGCAGGGGATGGGGGAGACCGAAAAGGCCTTTTTGGCATCGGTGAGCCGACTGGGGAAATATCCTGTGGTAGGAGGCTTGGCGGTACGCTGGGAGCGGGAGGGTGTGTATATCGACTCGTCGTTAAATTTACACGACCCGGCACTCAAGCCTGCCTTTATCGAGGCGGTTAATAATATGGTGCATCTGGCGCGGGCAATTCATCGCCAAGGGGTATTTAAAAGCTGCCTGTTTAATGCCCGCCAGACGCTTCATTTAGAACGTGCTTCTGTCGATGAGGCGTTTGTCAGCGAATCCAGCATGTCCATTGGCTACGAGCTGAGTGCGGTGCCGGAGCTTGAAGATCGCACCCGTCAGCACAGCTATTTTGAAGATGGGCCCGATCCCGAAGAGCTACTCATACTGCCTGAATCGATAATGCGCGTGCTGCAGCAGCTCAATGATATTCACCATACCGGCATGATCATTTTTGAGGCGTTGCCCCAGCACCTTAAAATACATAGCTACTACCGCCTGCTGGATCCAGCCCGAGAGGGCGAGTTCCGCACGCTGCTGGCGCGCATTCTCGCCTCGGTAGACCAAATCGAGGGCCTCGGCGTTTCGGGCTACATGAAAATGCCCTATAAAGACACCCGCTACTTTACCCACCTGGCAAGCCAACCGGAACGGTACTATCCAAGAAATCCTAGAATTTAAGTGATTGTATATTATGGTTTTTACATGTTCGAGCGTTGCTGTATGTATTTTGTGTCGTTGTACATCTCATTATAACTGGAGATATAAAATGGGGCGCAATTAGCCTAAAAGGTGTGCGGGAAATTGCACAGCTAAAACCCTTTCTAGTTCTGTTTCGGACACGTTTCGGAAGTCAGTCCCTTTCGGGAAATATTGGCGAATCAGGCCATTGGTGTTTTCATTGGTGCCACGCTGACTTGAAAGATGCGGGTCGCAAAAATAGGTTGTTATCAAGAAAGCCTTGGTCACTTACCTGTGCTCTGCGAACTCCGACCCGTTATCCAAGGTGAAAGTTGCCCCTCAGCGTGGTGCCACGCGTCATCGCCTGAGCCGCTCTGTTGACGGTGATCGTTGGCATGAGCGCTGCCAGGAGGCAGCCTCTGATCCTTTAGGCCAGCGTCACCAATCTGGATTTTTTTATGGCCCTTGAGTACCGTGTCGTCTTCTCAATGGCCGATATGCCACCGTTCTTCTGCCTCGGCTGGACGCTGCTCGATCTTGCCCAATCCTGTCCGCTTAGCCAATTGGCGATGATAGCGCCGCTGGCGTGATAGTTGGAGCTGTTTCCATAATGTTTCATCGTGCTTTTTTCGTTCTAGATTAACGCATAGTTACACTGACGGCTTACGCAAACAACGTTGACATTGGCCATGAAGCCACTGATTTGCTGAGGGTCTACATTCGTCCATCAATTGACCCGTGACCAAGCGAATCAGGTTGGGCAGTCGCTTCGTCCCTTTCCAAGCGGTATGTCGGCGCTGGCCCTACGGCCCTCTACCTAGTGCTCCATAGTGCTGACTGCACTTATTCTGTGAATCCAGGCTCTACGGCATACCCTATTCGTAGTCATACAGCAATTCCCCCGAAACCCTCGCGGACTTAAGAACGAGAGACAGGCAGGTACGTTTTTGTTAAGCTCAATACAATTAGAAAGAATTTGCTTATTGCGGTTTCCAATACAGGAATTAAATGTAACGTGGTATAGGCCAGTATCAGCAGCTTGTCCCGATAAGCTACCTGTGGAAAGCCATAACGTTGCATGAAATGTGAAGGAACCTAACCAAGCCAGCTATGGTGTTGCTCTGGTAATTCTTTTGCTGAGCATGAGAACGAAGCAGATCGCATGAAAAATTAATTTTGCTTTACATCGTACCTGATAATGAGCTGTCGGGAAAATTTCCTTTATCTTGATACCCGACTTAACAATAGAGTTTCCGTTGACATCAGTAAAATTTTCGATCTCAGAAAATGCCTAGCAAAGCTCGGGAGAGGGGTTTGATAGCGATTTTTACTATTTTATCGAAACTGCCAGTAAAAATTGTTTTCAGCTTGAAGGCCCTAAAGCACGCCTTAGTATGTATCACCATGGTGATATTCTGTACGACAGCCATCTATTAATTTAGGACATGGCTTTGCTCTATTAAAATTAAATTAAATCAAAATGATACGTGGCTCTAAGGGGCTCATGAGGGAACTGAAGTATGGAATTCGTCAAGGCACTACTGAGCGGCCCCACAGGAATGGAGTTTATTCTGCGTGCTGTCGACGCTGGTACAGTAACAGACATATTTTTTGTACTGATCGCGGGTTTCTTCATAACAGCGCTGGTCTGTTACAAGAAAGATAAACTCAGAAGCCTAACCCACTATACACCTAACCTTCTTACCTCGTTGGGGATGTTGGGTACCTTTACAGGTATCGTCATAGGCTTATTGCATTTTGACCCTGAAGATATCGATGGAAGCATAAGCTTACTGCTCGGTGGGTTGCAGACAGCCTTTATGACCAGTCTCTTTGGCATGGCAATGACCATATTTTACAAAATCATTACCGGTCTTCCCTGGCTACAGCCAAAGGTAGATTTTGCTAGTGGCCCAGACGAAATCGGCCCAGAACACATCCATCAGTTACTGCGCGAACAGAACGAAAATCTATCCAAACTGCATCATGCAATTGCCGGTGATGACAGCGATACGCTGACAGGACAGATTCGGCTTCTTCGACAGCATCAGGACGATAATCAAAAAGCGCTTGTAAAAGAAACTAGTCGTCAGGCCGAGGCCACCGAAGCACTGGGTAAATATGCTGAAGTCCAACGTGAACGTTTTGATGACTTCGCTCGCGAGCTTTCGAAACAGATGCATGACTTTGCTGAGATGATGTCAAAATCTGCGACTGAACAAGTAATTAATGCCCTCAAGGAAGTCATTCAAGACTTCAACAATCAACTGACCGAACAGTTCGGCGAGAACTTTAAAGCCTTGGATGCCTCTGTGAAGTCTCTGGTCGAATGGCAAGAAAATTACCGCCAGCAACTAGGTGAGATGCGTGACCAGTATGCTCAGGGTGTTACCGCCATTACACAGACAGAAGCCAGTGTGGCAGTCATCAGTGAAAAGTCTAAGGCCATTCCCGAAACTATGAGTGGCCTCGAAACGTTACTTACCGCCACTCAACGTCAACTTAACGACCTTGATTCGCATCTGGCCGCCTTCAAAGATATGCGTGACCGCGCTGTTGAAGCTGTGCCGGAGATTCGTCGACAGGTTGAGGAAACTGTCAGCGAAATAAATCAAGCCGCTAAGAGTGCTGCCCAGGAGTTGGTGACTGGAAGTACCCGCATGAAGGACGAACTGCTTCAAGGTAGCGCGCGTATTAATGAGGAAATGATTGAAGGCGCAAGCGGCCTAAATGAGCGTTACAACCGTGTACATGAATCTCTGCAAGGAACCTCTGACCAGCTCTCGACACAGTCTGAGCAGATTGCCAGGCATTTCCGTGAGACTCACGAGGAAGTGAACAGTCATGTCAGAAACCTTGTCGAGAAGCTTACGCAAGGTAGCGAGCAGATGGGGAGCCGCATGCAAGAAGGCTCAGAGCGCATTGAAATGAAGATGCAAGAGGGCGCAGATAGCCTTGGTAAACGCTTTAGCGATATGCAAGAAACACTTGAAGGGAATTCCAATACACTGAAAGACGGTGCTCTGCATCTGAGCGAAGAATATCGAAAAGGGATTGAAAGTGCTGAAAAGCAAGTTCAAACGCTGATTGAGCAGATTACCCGGGAACACCAGCAGATGACCCGTACATTGAGTGAGGCAAGTGAGGAAACTCAAAACCATCTGCGTAAGACGCAAACTTCTACCAGCGAAGCTCTTGAACTCCTGCAGACCCAGCATCGCAAGGCACTGGAAGATGCTAGCCAACAGTACCAAACTCAGCTCAGCAACGCTTATCAGCAGGTTGAAGCAGCCATGAAGCAGGCGGTTAACCGTACCGGCGAGCATATCAATGCTCAAATGGAACGAATCGATGAAAGCATGCAGCAAGAGTTACAACGCGTGATGACAGAAATGGGTAATGCACTGGGTCAGATTAGTGGTCGCTTCACACAAGACTATCAAAAGCTTACTAACGAAATGCAGCAGGTGGTGCAGTCCTCTAAAACCGGTGCTTACTGATGAGTCGTCTAAATACACTATTCGGAAGTGGTAGTGCAGCTGGGAGTGAAGAAGAGCATCACTGGCTTAGCGTCTCCGACCTTATGGCCGGTTTGATGATGGTATTTCTTTTGATCTCGATTGCTTTGATGCGTCATGCACTTGAAGAGCGTGATCGGGTCACAGCGGTGGCTGAGGCTTATCAAGAAACCCAGGTAGCGATATATCAGGCCTTGATGGATGAGTTTGGCAATGATCTCGAAACCTGGGAGGCAGAAATTAATGCAGATACACTGGCACTGACCTTTAAGTCGCCAGAGGTTCTATTTGCCACAGGGTCAGCACGTTTGCGCTCCAGATTTGAGAGTATTTTGAGCGATTTTTACCCACGTTATCTTGGAGTGCTAAAGCCATTTCAGGAATTCATTGATGAAGTACGTATCGAAGGGCATACCTCTAGCCTTTGGAACAGTAGTGTGAGCGAGGATGAGGCTTATTTCAGTAATATGCAGCTTTCCCAAGACCGGACTCGATCAGTACTGAGCTATCTTTATCGATTACCAGAAACTCAGTCACAGAAAGCTTGGGTTAAGCAGACCACTGCTGCCGTAGGATTCTCCTCCTCGCACTTAGTGATGAACGATGTAGGCCAAGAAGATCATGAACGCTCCCGCAGGGTCAGCTTCCGCATCCTGACCAATGCAGAAAGCCAAATTCGTGAAATTCTTTCTGAGACGGATTCATGAAGTTTGAGATTGACCTCAGTGCTTTGCGCGCTGCAGCCAGTCGCATGGGCCCACCTGTAGAGGTTGAACCATTTGATTTCCACAATGCTAATCCACCATTAGCAAGGAAAGAGATCAAAGAAGTTACCACACCGCCTCCAGAACTTGAGATTCCTGAGGGTGGGGTAGAACTTACAGACCTAGGCCAATTAGTCACCGAGAACAACCTGTTGACCTGGCAGGGTCAGCAAGTGCTGCTTTACATCCAGGATCACCGCTCACGCTTTGATGCCGCCCGTTTAGATGGAGCAAAAGGAAATAGGGTGCATATTTCCTTTTGTAAGACACTTGAAGAAATGCGTGACTCTGGTCGCTTCGAGCGCTATGTGGTTACGCGAGATCATAGTGAATTTTTCCGTATTACCGGACGAAGTCATGGTTGGCATGAAGAGTCCGATACTACTGATCTAAGGGTCTGTAAGCATTGTCTACGCAAGCTAAACTTCGGAGGGTATGCTGTTCCAGGTAACAAAGTAGCCTTCTCAGAATTTTCTTTCGTGAAATTCTTTGAGCAGTATGAATCTTTCTTTCCTTATCATCCCTCCCGCGAGACAGGTGCAGCGGAAAACTACACACAAGACTGGCAAAACGTCTCTCGTCATTATCGAGAATCACGACAACACATTTGCGAAAATTGTGATGTCGACCTGTCGAGACGACACTACCTACTGCATACACACCACATCAACGGCGTGCGTAGTGACAACGATGGGCAAAATTTAAAGGCTTTATGCGTTGATTGCCATAGCAAGCAGCCAAATCATCACCATATGGTCGTTTCGCACAGTATGCGCCAGGAAATTGCGCATCTGCGTCACGTTCAACAAAAAGCTAATATTGAAAAGTGGCAAGAAGTCTTCAGCCTAGCTGATCCCGGCCTCAATGGATTGCTTTACCATCTTAAAACTCTAAATGCACCTTTGCCCAAGGTGGGGCTAGATGTTAAAGACGAGCTCGAGGGTGTTGTAGCTAACATCGAACTGGCTTGGCCTAGCGTCAGAATAGGAATTGCCATCAGTGAAGAAGATGCTATAGCTGCGAAGTCTCAAAACTGGCGTATCTACAATGTCGAACGATGTCTGGAACAACCTGAAAAGCTAGTCTCTCTATTACAGCTAAAGGCCAAAGATTAACCAGTATATTGTTAATCTGTATTATGTTTTCAAATAATGGCTTCCTGCTGATTGGCCAGCCAGTTGACCAGCTGTTCAGTAAGATCGTCACTAGCAGCGCCAAACGCATGAACCACATCAGGTATATTGGTGCTTATAGCTTGAGCGCTGGTGGTGAAGCTCTGAGTGGCAATAGGCGTGCGGTTTTGAGCGCTGACAAGCTGTACATCGAGCTGTACTTTCACCGTGGGCGGCTGGGTCACATAATCGCTCTGGAAGTGGCGTAGTTCGCTGAGTAGCAGAAGCTCGGAAGGCAGGCTGTCGCTTCCCACACTGGCAAAGAGGCGACTCTGCTGTAACCCTGCGATCAAGCGCGTCTGGAGTAAGTCGGGGGCATTCTCCTGCCAGCGAGCGCCTTCATACACATTAACGGTATTTCCCTCTGGGTAGACCACAATGCGGTTGCTGCCGAGTAAATGGCCCGCTTGTGGGGCAGCCACCGCGAGACGTTGTCTGGTCGTCAGCGAATTGGGTGAGGGGGTAACGGGCTGTATATCGGCACTGGGCAAACGATACAGGGTCGCTGGCTCACTTTCGGGCAATATTGAGCAGCCACTGCTGAGTAGCAGCGCAGCGCTAACTAAAGCGATGGCGGTGGAGCGTAATGTCATGGGCGGAACTCCTCTACCTGATCACGACCGAGGAAAAAGTCCGTTGGGCTCTCCTCTAGCTGGCGGGTAATACGATCTAGCGTATCGAGCGTGGAGCGCAGCGAAGAGAGCGCCGGGGCAATATCTTGCGCACCCTGTAAGCTACCTTCGATGGCTCCAGCGTTAGTCTCCACTAACTGCTCGATGCGCTGTGCCGCACGTGCCACATCGCGGCTTGCATCGGCAGCGCTCTCCATCACCAGACGTCCATCCTGACGCAGCAACTGGGTGGCTTCCTGGCTAAGTGCATCAATGCTGCTGAGTGTGGTCGTCGCCTGACGGGTCGCCTCGCCGAAAAGCGCCATATTTTGGTCTAGAGCGTCCTGCTGGGTGGCAAGCATTTCGGTGATCTGAGCAATATTGGTTAAAATACTGCCTGCCTGCTCACGGTTGTTATCGTCAAACAGTTCGTTGACGTTTTGCAGGATTGAATTGATGTTTTCGATCATATCTTCGCCCTCATCAAACAGCGTAGCGATGGGCGAAGGGTCTGCGTTTATAAACGGTGCTTCGATATTGGTTTGGTCAATGAGCAGTGGGGCTTCAGGGGTGCCGCCATGGAGCTGAACAGACATGCTGCCGGTGATGCTGGCAAAGGCAAGTTTTGCCCGGGTATCTGTCTTGATCGGTGCGTCATCGTAGACGCGGATATTGGCAATCACTTGCCGAGGATCGTCAGGATTGAGGTTAAGCTCGGTGACGTCACCTACCTCAATACCGTTATACTGCACACGACTGCCGACTGATAAACCGCTCACGCTGCGCTCAAATAGAATACGGTAAGGCTGATAGCTACGTTCGCCTGCTGCATAGCTCATCCATAGCGCAAACAGCAGCGCCGCGGCGGCGGTGCCCAGCGTGAATAAACCGATTAACACGTGATGCGCGCGGGTTTCCATCTACCCTCACTCCTGTGTGTAAGCATTCGTTGAAGAGGCAGTATGAGCACTTTGCGCGGCTCGACCACGTGGCCCATGAAAGTAATCTTGAACCCATTCATCGTCGGTCTCCGCGACCTTGTCGATGGTATCCACCACCAACACGCGCTTCTGCGAGAGCACGGCGACCCGATCGCAGGCGGCGTAAAGCGTATCCAGATCATGGGTGACCAGAAAAACACTGAATCCTAAAGCATTGCGAAGGGTGACCAGCAACTGGTCAAAAGCCGCCGCGCCAATAGGGTCAAGCCCTGCCGTCGGTTCATCAAGAAATAGAATGTCGGGGTCCAGTGCTAAAGCCCGGGCCAGCGCCGCGCGCTTCACCATGCCGCCAGACAGCGATTCAGGGAACTGAAGCGCAGCCTGGGGCGGTAAACCGACCAGCGAGAGCTTAACTCTGGCAAGATGTTCGGCATCTTCACGGGGTAGCTTGGCATGTTCAATCAGCGTTAGCGCAATATTCTCTTGCAGGTTCAGCGAACTAAACAGGGCTCCGCGCTGAAACAGCACGCCAAAGCGCCGCTCTATTTGGCTGCGCTGTTGGTCGTCTAGCTCGTTAAGCGTATTGCCAAGCACTTCAACCGTGCCGCCATTGGGACGTTTCAAACCAACGATACTACGCAAAAGCACTGATTTACCGGTACCTGAACCGCCCACAACGCCAAGAATTTCTCCGCGCTTAAGGGTTAAATCCAGGTTTTCATGAACGACATGGGCGCCGAAACGGTTAACTAATCCCTTTACCTGAATTACCGGTTGATCGGGTTGTTCTGTCGATTTAGCTGAATCCATCACCAGCCCATCTCCATAAAGAACAGCGCGGCGACGGCATCAATCAGAATCACCATAAAAATCGACTGAACCACGCTTGAGGTGGTGTGTTCGCCCACAGATTGTGCGCTACCGCTGACCTTAAAGCCTTCAAGGCAGCCGATCACGGCGATCACAAAGGCAAATACCGGTGCTTTGCTAAGCCCTACTAAAAAGTGCATCACCGACACGTCTTTTTGCAGCGTGGCCATAAACTGGGTGAGTGAAATATCCAGTGACAGGGAGGTGACCATAGCGCCACCGGCTAAGCCGCTGAGCATACCCACAAAGGCGAGCATGGGCAGGCTAATTAACATCGCCATTACCCGAGGCAGCACCAATAGCTCGATCGGGTCTAGCCCTTGGGCTTGCAGGGCATCAATCTCTTCGTTGGATTTCATGGCGCCAATTTGGGCGGTAAAGGCGCTGGCGGTGCGCCCTGCTAATAGAATCGCGGCCAGCAGAACACCGAACTCGCGTAAGAACGAGAACGCCACAAGATCAATGGTATAAATCGTCGCGCCAAAGTCCTGCAAAACAGTGGCCCCAAGGAAGGCGACGACAGCACCCACCATAAAGGTGAGTAGGGCGACGATAGGCACCGCATTAAGGCCGCTCTGCTGAATGTGGGCGACGGTGGCCGTTAGGCGCCAGTGGCTTGGCCGCAATACCAGATGGAAGAGGGTGGCCATGACGAGACCAATAAAGGCCAGCAGCTGGCGCTGTTGAGACCACAGCCCCACCATTTGCTGACCAATGCTGGCAAGTGCTTGATTAATCCGTGAGTGGGAAGGTTTATCTACGTCTAGCGGCGCGTTCATGGCCTCGGCAATGCGGATCAGCAGCGCCTGCTGCTCCTTCGGCAGTTCGCTTGCCCATTCGGTGACCGATGTGGCTTTTTCAACACCAATCAGCTCAATAATCAGTACGGCACCCGCTGTATCTAGCCGAGTGATCGCGTCTAAGGAAACAGTTTCATGTGTTGCCTGGCCAATATCACTCTGGGTAAGCGCTGATTTAATATCGTGGTAATGGGCAAGCGTCCACTCGCCTTGTAGCGCTAACGTTTGATCATGACGCGCAATCCACTCGCTTGGCATCCTAGCTCCTTGGCGCTCTGGGTATCTATGCGCTTGTTTAGCAGGCTATGATGCATTCAAACGAGTGTTAGTTAAAGTCTTCCTAGGTCTAAGTTATCGAGCAGAAGGGTTCCTTGGCGCCAATTCTTGCTTTATCTGGTTAGCGACTTCTTTGAGCCTTGGGCCTAGATTGTTGACCAAGCGGTCATGGTCCAAGCGCAGGCTGGAGCCACCGCAGTTAATGGCCATGACCTCTGCGCCATCTTCGAGGATCAGCGGCATGGCTACCGCGCTAATATCACGCTGCCAATCCTGTTCTGAAAGACAAAAGCCATACTGCGCATAGTCTTTAAGGCTCTGTTGAATGCCCGCTTCATGCTGCGGCCAGTCGTCACCGTATTCGCTTGCCAACTCTTGAAGCACCTGCTGACGGCGTTCGTCGGATAAACCGCAGAGCCAAGCGCGACCAATGGCGGAGGTGACGATCGGCAGTCGTGAACCAGTATCCAGGCGAATGATGAGGGGGCCATGGCCGTGGCAGGTTTCCAGATAGACCATATCGCTGCGATCAGCGCCGCCCAGGCTAACGTTGCAGTCCGTGGCATCGGCGAATTTCTGTAGATGTGGGCGGGCAATTTCACGAATGCCCATATTGGCGAGAAAGCGATACCCCAGCGCCAAAACACCGGGGCCGAGGCGATACTTCTCTAAATGCGTGTTGTGCTGCAAATAGCCAAGCTGGGTCAGGGTGTAGGTTAACCGTGACACCGTCGGGCGGGGGATATTGGTACGGTTGGAGAGTTCGGCGTTGCCTAAATACTCTTCACCCGTGCCAAAGGCGCGCAGTAGCTCTAAACCGCGCGCTAGCGCGGTCACAAAATTACGATCTTTTCCTGGCAGCTGCGGGTCGTCAGCATCAGTGTCGGTGGGGTGCATTGAGTATCCCAACAATAGGTGGCTTATGGCGCCCAGTATCGCATATCTACTTAGACGCAGCTGTTATGCCCATCAACGAAAAGGCGTTGGTTATAAAACTATCTCACCCATCCAGACGCTCAATAATCGTGGCGATGCCCTGGCCGACACCGATGCACATGGTGACCAGCGCGAAGCGTCCGCCAGTGGCTTCTAACTGACGTAAGGCCGTCAATGCCAAGCGCGCGCCAGAGGCACCCAGCGGGTGCCCGATAGCAATTGCGCCGCCGTTGGCATTTAAGCGCGTATCGTCACAGGAAAGCCCCAACTGCTGAACGCAGCCGAGTACCTGAACGGCAAAGGCTTCGTTAATTTCAATCACGTCCATTTGCTCAAGGGTCAGCCCTGCGCGGGCAAGGGCCTTTTGCGAAGCGGGAACGGGGCCCAAACCCATCACCCTCGGCGCAACACCGGCAACGGCGCTGGCGACAATGCGCGCGCGTGGGGTTAAGCCTACACGCTCACCGGCAGCCTGGGTGCCCACAATCAGGGCGGCGGCACCGTCGTTAAGGCCTGAGGCGTTGCCTGCGGTCACCACGCCGCCCTCAAACAGTGCGGCTAACTTGGCCAATTTATCTTCCGTGCTTTGCGGACGTGGATGCTCGTCTTTATCTACCAGCAGTGGCGGCTGTTTGCGCCCTTGAGGAACCTCAACACCCAACATTTCGCCGTCGTAGAAGCCGGCTGCCAGTGACTGGGCGTAGCGCACCTGGGAGCGGGCGGCAAACGCATCGCTGGCATCGCGGCCAATGTTGAGATCATGGGCAATGTTATCGGCGGTTTCCGGCATGCTGTGGCTGCCGTACTCTTTGGCAATCCAGGGGTTGGGGAAGCGTGAACCTATCACCGTGTCGAACATCGGCTGGTTGCGGGCAAAAGGGGAGTCTGCTTTACCCAATACATAAGGTGCGCGGGACATGGACTCAACGCCACCGGCCAAAAACAGCTCGCCTTCACCCAGTCGAGCTGCCCGGGCAGCATCCATCATCGCCGCCAAGCCACTACCACAAAGCCGGTTGACGGTTTGGCCCGCCACTTCAATAGGCAGGCCTGCCAACAATGCACCGTGGCGGGCCACGTTACGGGAGTCTTCACCTGCCTGGTTGGTGCAGCCTGCCAACACCTCTTCATAGCTTTCCGGCGCAAAGGGGTTGCGGGCTACCAGCGCTTTCAGCGTCAGCCCCAGCAGTTCATCGGGGCGAATAGCCGCCAAGCTGCCACCGTGGCGGCCAAAAGGGGTGCGTAAACCGTCGTAAATATAGGCGTCTTGCATGATGGTTTTCCTGTTGTTGTTAAGTTGTTGTTAAGCAGTCGTTAGCGACATTTGCAGAGCGGCACGACGGCGCAGCCATGGGCTAGGGCGATAGCGTGGGTCACCGGTGGCCTCGAGCAGGTTATTGAGTATCGTCATAATGCGCGTGGCGCCGTAATGGTCACCCATACGTAGCGGGCCCAAGGGGTAGCCCAAACCCAGCTCAACTGCGCGGTCGATAGTGGCGGGTTCCGCGACGCTTTGCTGGGCAATCTCGGCACCAACGTTAACGATGCAGGCAACAACGCGTTGAAGAACAAAGCCGTTACTGTCTTGAAGCGTGCTCACCGGGGTGCCGTCGTGGTTGAGTAGGCTTTGCGCTGCTTGAATGAAGGTGTGCTGAGTTATCGGTGTGGTCATCATGCTGCGGCGTTTATCTAGCCCCGCGAGCATATCCACCGCCACGCACTGTTTGGCGTCCAGCCCTTGGCGCAGCGCACAGCTAGTAGCGTCTTCACCAAAAGGCGTCAGCAGGCAGAGCGCTTGCTCAGTGGGCTGAGGGCTGGTCTCTAATGGCCAGCCCGCCGTGTTGACCAATTCAGCGAGCGCTGCGGCGGATTCGGGGTCGTCTTGACTGATCCACACCGGGCAAGGAGACACCGCCGCGATAGCGGGCTCATCCGCCATTTGTTGCTTGCCTTCCACATAGCGGTAAAAGCCTTCGCCGGTTTTACGCCCCAGCAGGCCTGCAGCCAAGCGCTGCCGCGTTAGCGGTGAAGGGCGGAAGCGCGCTTCCTCATAATACTGGTGATACACCGATTCCATCACCGCGTGGGAGACATCCAGCCCGGTAAGATCCAGCAACGTAAACGGACCCATTCGGAAACCACCCTGATCAACCATAATGCGATCAATGGTGGCTGGGTCGGTAACGCTTTCGCCTAGAATACGCAGCGCTTCGGTGCCGAAGGCGCGCCCGGCGTGGTTGACTAGAAATCCAGGCGTATCAGTAGCCTGGGCAGTAAAGTGGCCCATGGCTTTGCCCAGAGCATTCACCCGCTGGGTGACCTCATCGGCGGTGCGTAAACCAGGAATGACCTCGGCAATCTTCATCAGTGGGACGGGATTAAAGAAGTGGAAACCAATCACTCGCTCAGGGTGTTGGCAGGTAGTGGCAATGGCGGTGACGGATAGTGAAGAGGTATTGGTCGCTAACACGGCCTGCTGGCTGACAATCGTTTCTAAATCACTGAACAGACCCTGCTTGGCCTCAAGCTTCTCGACAATGGCTTCTACGACGATATCGCAGGGGGCCAGCGCGGCGAGTTCGCTTGCCTCTGTCAACTGCTCACTATAATGCTGCGCCTGCTCTTTAGTGATGCGCTGCTTATCAGCACTTCTCTCCCATAGGCCGTTAATAAACGTTTTGGCTTCTTTTACAGCACCCTCCTTAACATCGAACAGTATGACCTTTAGGCCTGCTTGGGCCGCCAGTTGAGCGATTCCACGGCCCATGGCGCCAGTGCCGACAATGCCAAGCGTGGTGAAGGGGGAAGGTGTTGATTCGCTAGCCATACGCCAAATCCTCGCTGCAAGTGAGTACTTTATAGATTTTGATTCTGCATTGCAGAACTGTGTTTCAATTATTGACTGCCATCCTAGGCTATGCAAAAGTGCCTGACAAGAATAGTGAACAATAGTTTTGCTATGCAAAATATGCGCATTGTCCATGCTCAGCGCTACTTCTAATGATAACGCTAACTATAAAACCCGTTGCCACCAGGAGCCGTCATGATTCGCGATCCCGAACTGATTAACCAGCTTGTCGATACCATCGCCCGTTTTGTCCGTGAACGCCTAATTCCCAATGAGGCGAGACTGGCAGAGGAGGACGCGGTACCGCCGGAAATCCTTGCCGAAATGAAAGAGATGGGGCTGTTTGGGCTTTCGATTCCAGATGAGTACGGCGGCCTGGGGCTGACCATGGAAGAAGAAGCGTTGGTGGCGATGGAGATAGGTAAAACGTCGCCCGCCTTCCGCTCGGTGTTTGGTACTAACAACGGCATTGGTGCCCAGGGCATTTTGATTGATGGCACCGACGAGCAGAAAGCCAAGTATGTGCCGCGTTTGGCAACGGGGGAGATTCTTAGCTCGTTCTGTTTGACCGAGCCGGATTCAGGCTCCGACGCGGCCAGCCTGCGGACGACCGCGGTGCGCGACGGCGACCATTACATCTTGAACGGCACCAAGCGCTATATCACCAATGGCCCCGAAGCTGACCTGTTCACTGTGATGGCACGCACCAACCCGGAGAATAAAGGCGCGGGCGGTATTTCTGCGTTTATTGTTGAAGGCGACACCCCTGGCTTAGTGCGCGGCGCGGCGGATAGCAAGATGGGCCAAAAGGGGGCTCACACCTGCGATATTATTTTTGATAACTGCCGGGTCCCCGCCGAAAACATTATTGGCGGTAAAGAGGGGCAAGGTTTTAAAACGGCTATGAAAGTACTGGACCGCGGACGGCTGCACATTTCTGCAGTCTGTGTCGGTGTGGCTGAACGCTTAGTGGAAGAGTCTTTACGCTACACCATGGAGCGTAAGCAGTTTGGTGCTGCCCTTGCCGAGCACCAGTTGATTCAAGCCATGCTGGCAGACAGCAAAACCGAAGCCTACGCAGGCAAAACCATGGTAATGGACGCTGCACGGCGCAAAGATGACGGCGAAAATGTTTCGACACTGGCCTCCTGTTGCAAACTGTTCTGCGCCGAAATGGTAGGCCGTGTGGCCGACCGCGCCGTGCAGGTGCACGGCGGCGCTGGCTATATGTCCGAGTACGCCGTTGAGCGCTTCTACCGTGATGTACGGCTATTCCGTATTTACGAAGGTACTACGCAAATTCAGCAGATCGTGATTGCTCGGAATATGGTGCGGGAGGCGTCCTAATGGCTTTGTCGGTACCTTACCAAGCGCCTGATGAAAGTATTTTTGGACGTCTCGCTAGCGAACTAGTGGCTGAGCTTCCCGAGCGGCTCAGCACCCGCGTGCTTGAAAATGCCAAACGTATGGGTGGTCAGCCCGCCATTGTGGATGGCAGTGTGCGTTGGAGTTATGCAGAGCTGGGTGAAGAAATACACGCCGCCTGCGACTGGTTAAGCGCGCTGGATATTCGCCCAGGTGACCGGATTATGACGGTGAGCGAAAACTGCCGCGCCCTGGTCGTGCTATTGCTGGCCGCCAGCGAGATGGATGTGTGGGTAGCGATTGTGAATTCGCGCCTCTCAGCTCAGGAAGTTGACCTGATCCAGGGCAACTGCTTGCCCCGGCGCGTGTTCTATACCTGCGATGCGTCGCCAGAGGCGTGCCAGCACGCCGAGCGCCACGCCGCCGACCGCTATCAGCACCCCCAGTTGGGTGGGCTGGCGATTTCTTCTCTATACGAGAGCGAACCCGAGCCGGTTTGCGCTAGCGGTGCCGAACAGGTGGCCGCAATGATCTACACCTCGGGCACGACCGGCACCCCTAAAGGCGTCATGCTGACTCATCGTGGCATTCTCTATATCGCCTCAATCTCAGGCGGCATGCGTCACTTAAGCGAAGGCCAACGGGTGTATGGCGTGCTGCCAATGTCTCACGTGTTCGGTCTCTCATCGGTCTGTATGGGGTCGCTCTATAATGGCGCATGCTTATATACCGTGCCGCGTTTCGATGCAGCGCATATGCTTGAGACGTTAAAACAGGAGCGAATTACCGTGCTCCAGGGCGTGCCTGCGATGTATGCCCGGGCGTTAGAGTATTTAAAACGCGAGCAGCGCACCCTGGAAGCGCCTGAGCTGATTTACATGTCTGCGGGCGGTTCGCCGCTGGATAGCGACACCAAAGTGCGGGTGGAGGCAGCCTTTGGCCTAACGCTACATAATGGCTACGGATTAACCGAGGCCAGCCCCACCATCAGTCAAACCCGTATTGATGATCGCCATACCAACAGCACTGTTGGTCGTGTATTGCCCCTGTTGGAGTATCGTCTGGAGCCGCTAAGCGATAGCGGCACTGCCGAGCAGCCCGGTGATGAAGTGGGTGAACTGTGGGTGCGCGGCCCCAATATTATGAAAGGCTACTTTCGCCAACCGGAAGCCACCCGCGCTACTCTGACCGAAGAGGGTTGGCTCAACACCGGCGACATTGCCAAGCTCGATCATGATGACCAGCTGTATATCGTGGGGCGTAGCAAAGAGCTGATTATCCGCTCGGGCTTCAATATCTACCCACCGGACGTGGAAGCGGTGATCAACGAGCACCCGGCAGTAACACTGACTGCCGTGGTAGGGCGCCAGATCGCCGGTAACGAAGAAGTCGTGGCCTTTGTGCAGTGCGAGCCGGGCGTTGACGTTGATATGGCGGAACTCAAGGCGTTTATCGCCGAACGGTTGGCGCCTTACAAACGGCCTACTCAAATTGTATTGATGGATACGCTACCTTCCACCGCCAGCGGCAAAATTCTTAAAGGGCGGTTGCGGGATTTAGCACAGCAGGAGAGCGGGTTATGAGCCCTTCGCAAATACATACGCCAGATACGTCTCAACAAGCGCTGATGGGCTATCACGAACTGCTGGGCATGCAGGTGGTTGAGTGGCAGCCAGGCCGCGCCGTGGTAGAACTCACTATCGAGCCCAAACATCTAAACCGTAGTGGTAATGTGCACGGTGGCGTATTGGCCTCGATGCTGGATAGTGCGCTGAGCTTGGCAGGTCTGCACTGTGACGTACCCGGTAATATTCGCCGGGGAATGACGCTATCACTGACTACCACCTTTGTTGGACCCGCTCGGCAGGGCGTGTTAAGGGCAACAGGCAGTGTGCGCGGTGGCGGTCAGAAAACTTATATGAGCAGCGGCGAGATCGTCGATGAACAGGGCACTTTAGTGGCCATGGGTGAAGGTTCATTTCGGCGTCGCAGGGGTAGCGAATCGCCTGAGGGCTTTGCGGATAACAACCCCGGGGAGCTTGCTGAGTGAGCCCAGCCCGTCTGCGGGTCTCGCTACTGCTGCTAGTCACTCTGGCAACGCTATACCATCTGGTGGTCGGCAACCTATTCTGGCAGGCCGTTGGCATTGGCGCATTGCTGCTCTATTTAGCAACGCTGGCGGGGCAGCTTACCCGTATGGCCAAAGGGTTGCTGCTGGTGGCGGGCGTGTTGACGCTAGTCGCGTTGTGGCGATCGCCAAACCCCGCTCAACTGCTGTTTGAGGCCAGCGGGCGTTTTGCTTTTTTTGCCACCTTTGTGGTGGCGCTGAGTATGCTGCGCTTACCTGCCTATCGTTCCCGTTTGGTGCGCCGATGCGGTCAGAGTATGTTGCATCAACCCCCCAGCCGCCGTTACCCCATTTTGTCGTTAGGTTCGGCACTGTTTGGAATTATCCTTAATATTGGCGTGCTTAATCTGTTCGCCGCCATGATCGAAAAAAGCAACACGCTAGGTGCCGCCCAAGGGCGCGCCTGGGTTCGCGAAGCTCGCCAGCGGCGCATGATGCTGGCGCTGCTGCGTGGGTTCTCCCTGGCGCCACTTATTTCGCCCATGGGTATCGGCGTCGCCGTCGTACTGTCGAGCCTTCCTCAAGTCACCTGGCTTGAGCTTGCGCCGTATATTTTGGGCGCCGCAATGCTGATTTTTCTAGCGGGTTGGGCAGTGGATTACTTAACCGGTCCGCATCCGCCTGCCAATAAAGCACAGGCAACTTCACCTTCTTTACGCCCGCTGGCGCAGTTTAGCGTGTTGCTTGTCGGTATTGTCGCGCTGGTATTCTCTATTGCCTGGCTGCTTGATTTACGGCTGCCTATTGCCGCGCTGTTGGGCGCACCTACCGGTGCATGTCTATGGCTTGCCTGGCAGCGACGCAGGCTCGGCTATGGCGGGCTACCTGCGGCAATGACGGTGGTGCATCGTCAGCTACCTTGGTTGCTGTCGCCCAGTACCAATGAAATCGTGGTGTTGGGAGCAGCGGGCTATTTAGGCCACTTATGCGTTGGACTAGTGGATACACAACAGTTGGCACCGCTATTAACCGTGTTAAATCAGTGGGGCGCCTTTAATGCCGTGCTGGCCATGCTAATGGTGGTGGGGCTTGCCCAAATAGGCGTTAATCCGATTGTAACGGTGACGCTATTGGTGGGCTTACTGCCACAATTAGCTATTGAGGGCCTGACGCCGCCGCTAATTGGCGCGTCACTCATGGTAGGTTGGGCGCTGGCGCTAATGTCGTCGCCGATGACGGCATCCATGCTGATTTTATCGCGGTTTACCGGGGTGCCCGCCACGCGCATTGGCTACCGTTGGAACGGCCGATTTCTGGTAACCTCGATTCCACTGTTAGCGGGGTGGTTTGTCTGGTCACCTTTTTAAGGGGCGCCACAATAAAGAAGCGCTTGACCTTTGTCCGGCGTTTTTTTATTGTTCTTGTTATAAAGTGAAATAATATTCTGCTATGCGAAACTGTATGTTTGTTAATCGCATGAAGTATTTATTAATCGCCTGGAGCACGCCTTATGAAAATTCTCGTCGCGGTTAAACGCGTCATCGACTACAACGTCAAAATTCGCGTTAAAGCGGATCACTCGGACGTGGATCTCACTAACGTCAAAATGGCCATGAACCCGTTCTGCGAAATTGCCGTGGAAGAAGCGGTACGCCTGAAAGAGAAGGGTGTGGCCACAGAAGTGGTTGCCGTCACCGTTGGCCCCAAAACCGCCCAAGAGCAGCTGCGTACGGCACTGGCGCTCGGCGCGGATCGTGCCGTTCATATCGAAACCGATGAGCGCGCCGAATCCCTGGCCGTGGCCAAGCTACTGGCTAAAGTGGTTGAGGAAGAGCAGCCGGGCTTAGTGATTCTCGGCAAACAGGCCATCGACACCGACAACAACCAGACCGGCCAGATGCTTGCTGCGTTGACGGGTCTGCCCCAGGGCACGTTTGCTTCAGAAGTGGCGGTCGACGGTGACAAGGTGCATGTGACCCGTGAAATCGACGGCGGTCTGCAAACCATTGCCCTGACACTACCGGCGATTGTGACCACCGACCTGCGTTTGAATGAGCCACGCTACGCCAAGCTCCCCGATATCATGAAGGCCAAGAAAAAGCCGCTGGATGTGAAAACCCCCGCCGATTACGGCGTCGAGGTTGCCTCCAAGGTGAGCCTGCTAAAAGTCGAATCGCCCGCCGAGCGCAAGGGTGGCGTTAAAGTCGCCTCGGTAGACGAGCTGATCGATAAACTCAAAAACGAAGCCAAAGTACTTTGAAAAGGTGCTTTAAAGAGGAGCTGATTCCATGAGCATTCTGGTACTTGCTGATCTACACGAAGGCCAACTGGCTGGCACCACCGCACACGTTGTGGCGGCCGCCCAAGCCATCGGCGGCGATATCGACGTTCTCGTTGCCGGTGAAGGGGTGCAAGCCGCGGCCGAGTCTGCCGCCAAGCTCGACGCCGTGAGCAAAGTGCGCGTCGCCGATAACGCCGTTTACGCCCACCAACTGGCCGAGCCCATGGGTGCGTTACTGGTTGCGCTGGCTGGTGATTACACCCACGTGCTTGCCAGCGCCTCCACCACCGGCAAAAACGTGCTGCCACGCCTGGCGGCCCTGAAAGATGTTAGCCAGCTGTCGGATGTGCTTGGTGTGGAGAGTGCCGACACTTTCTTGCGGCCGATCTATGCCGGTAACGCCATCGCCACGGTTAAAAGCGACGACGCGCTGAAGGTCATCACCATCCGCACCACCGGCTTTGACGCGGTAGGCGCTAGCGGCAGTGCACCGATTGAAGCGGTCGACACCGTGGTGGAAAACACCCAGTCCAGCTTTGTAAAAGAGGAGCTGGCGAAGTCTGATCGGCCTGAGCTGGGCGGTGCCAAGGTGGTGATCTCCGGTGGTCGCGGCATGGGCAACGGCGAAAACTTCAAGCTGCTTGACGGCATTGCCGACAAACTAGGCGCGGCCATTGGCGCTTCCCGTGCCGCGGTAGACGCAGGCTTTGTACCCAACGATATGCAGGTGGGTCAGACCGGTAAGATCGTCGCCCCGGATCTGTATATCGCTGTAGGTATCTCCGGTGCCATCCAGCACCTGGCGGGCATGAAGGATTCCAAGGTGATCGTCGCGATCAACAAGGACGACGAAGCACCGATTTTCCAGGTGGCGGATTACGGCCTAGTGGGGGATCTGTTTGAGATCCTGCCGGAGCTTGAGAGCAAGCTGTAAATGCTTCTGGCATCCACGTATTGGTCGGAACAACCCGTAGCGGGGGGCTTTCGCCAGGGCCGGAAATAAGTTCCCGACGTTTCCGGCATTTCCGCCATCCATGGCGGTCAGATGGCGAAAGTAGCGCCCATGGATGGGTTCACAGCGCCCCCGCGTAGGGTTGTTCCGACCATGCCATTGCAGTGTGACATCTTCTTGAAAGGCCCAGTGGGGCCTTTTGCAGTATTGCCTCACAATAACAACCAGCGAGTTTCCCATGCTAACGCGCCTAACCGCTTCATTAACCCTGCCGGTGATCGGTTCACCCATGTTTATCGTCTCCGGGCCAGAACTGGTGATTGCCCAGTGCCAAGCGGGCATTCTGGGTGCTTTCCCCGCGCTCAACGCCCGACCTGCTGACGTATTACGTGAGTGGCTACAGCAGATCACTCAAAACCTGGCAGACTACGACGAACAGAACCCCGAACAACCCTCAGCGCCCTTTGCGGTGAACCAAATCGTGCACCCCACCAATGATCGCCTAGAGCACGATGTCGCGCTATGTGCCGAGTTCAAGGTGCCGCTGGTCATCACTAGTCTGCACGCGCCTAACCAAGTGGTGGAAAAGGTGCACGCCTATGGCGGGCTGGTGTTTCATGATGTGACCACGTTGCGGCATGCCAAGAAAGCGATCGAGGCGGGAGTTGATGGGCTGATACTGGTCTGCCACGGCGCGGGCGGCCATGCCGGGCGATTAAACCCCTTTGCGTTTGTAGCTGAGGTGAGACGCTTTTACGATGGCCCGCTGGTGCTGGCGGGGGCGATTACCCAAGGCGAACAGATCGTTGCCGCTCAAGCGCTAGGCGTTGACTTGGTGTATATGGGCACGCGCTTTATTGCCACTCAAGAGGCAAACGCCCACACGGCCTATAAACAGATGGTGCTGGACGCAGCGGCAGGCGACATCGTTTATACCAACCTGTTTACCGGAGTGCACGGTAACTATTTACGACAAAGTATTGAGAATGCTGGGCTCGACCCTGACGCGCTACCTAAGGGCGATAAAGCCTCAATGCGCTATGGCTCAAGCGGCAGCAGTAAAGCTAAAGCGTGGCGGGATATTTGGGGCGCAGGGCAGGGCGTGGGTAGTATTGCTACGCAGAATAGCGTGGCAGACGAGGTCGCCACGCTAAGCACAAATTATCAGCAGGCGCTGAATCATTTACGGCGGCTTTGACGAAATGCCGCCACGCGCACCTGAAAATCTTCAGAGGCTTTGCACTGATCTTGCAACTCGCCTTCCAACACCATCGTCTCATCCAGCGAGCGTTGGGCCGCTTCCCGCAAGGCGTGTTTGGTGGCGCTGAGTGCCTGGGGCGATTGACTCACTAGCGCTTGGGCCAGCGAACGCGCCTCCGCTAGCACCTGGTTATCTTCGACGACGCGGTTAGCCAAGCCGAGTGCGACGCAGCGCTCACCCGCAATGGGGGTTGCCAAGGCAGCCATTTCAAACGCCTGAGCATGGCCAAGCTTGCGTACCAGATGCCAGCAGGCGCCCCCATCGGGAATCAAACCAATATTGATAAAGGCAAGCTTGAGATAAGCAGAGCTGCCCATCACCACCATATCGCTGGCGAGCACATAAGAAACGCCTATACCTGCAGCAGCTCCGTTAACGGCCGCTATCACCGGCTTATCCATCGTCATTAAACTGCGCAGGGCGGGTAGAAAGAGCGTTTCCAGCCGCTCGCTGGCGGGCTCAGCCGTGGCTTTCTCAAACTCCGCCAGATCAGCGCCAGCGCAAAACGCGCTGCCTTCCCCACGCAGAATCACGCAGCGAACCTGCTCATCAATTGCCACCGCCGCCAGTGCCTCATTGAGTGCCAAGGCGGTGGCTTCATTGAGGGCATTACGTACCTCTGGGCGCGCAATCGCTACTTCGACGATGCCATCATCAATAGCGTTGACAGTGACTAACTCGCTGAGAAGGTCTGGCATATAGCGCTCCACTTTAACTTTTCAAGGCAATATTGTTAGGCAATATCGTTAGGCAACCTTTAATAGTTCACTGACCGTCTCAAGATGGTAGTCGCTGTCGCCCAAATAGTGATCGAACATTACCAGATGCTTGGCGTAGCTGGCGACATAGCACTCTTGGGACATACCCATGCCTCCGTGGAGTTGGATCGCCTGTTCGGCAATAAAACGCGCCGATTCGCCGCAGTACGCCTTGGCCGCGGCAATTTTATAATCCCGCTCACTGGCTGGCAGGGTCAGGCTAGTGGCAGCTAAAATCGCCATTGAGCGCGACTGTTCCAGGTGCAGATGCATATCCACCATGCGGTGCTGAAGCGCCTGGAAGGTAGATAGCGGCAGGCCAAACTGCTTGCGCTCTTTTAGGTAGGCCAGGGTCTGATCGCAGGCCTCTTCCATTGCACCGATAGCTTGGGCACACAGTGCGGCACGACCAAGGGCGAAAACCTCGGCCAGCGCATCGCCGACATCGTCACTCAGGCAGTTGGCTGGCGGCAGCGTGACGCTGTCCAGGGTCAAATCACCGGCGGGCTGATCGTCGATAGTGCGATAAAAGTGCGACGATGCGCCCGGTGCATTCGCAGGGACGATAAATAGACCTAGCTTGTCGTTATCCAATCGAGCGGTAACCAGACTAGCCGCTGCTGCTTCAAGGTTCAGAACGACATCTTTTCTGCCGCTTAACTGCCATTGCCCATCTTGCTGGGTCGCTTGGGTAGCGATCGCCAAGGCGTCGTAACGGGCGTTGTGCTCTTGCCATGCAAGGGCTAGCTGGTGTTCGCCTTCAAGCAGCGGGGTTAGCCACTGGGTTTGCTGATCGCTATTGGCAGTTAACGCCAGCAGTTGACCTGGCAGCACCAGACCGGCCAGATAGGCTTCTGGCACCAAGCCGCGTCCCAGCGCCTGCATGATAATCATCAGGTCGGTGCCGTCGCCGCCTAATCCGCCGACGTCTTCGCCAAAGGGCATATGCAGCAGGCCCAGCTCGGCAAAAGTGCGCCATAGCGCAGAAGCACCATTGGGAGCAGCGGCAAGCATAGTACGGCGCTGTTCGGGAGAAACCTGGTCGGCCACCAAACGGGTGAGCGTCTCTTCGAGCATGCGCTGCTCGTCGGTTAAAGCAAAATCCATGGTGACCTCACATGTTTAAAATGGTTTTGGCGACGATACTTTTCTGTATCTCGTTGGCACCGCCATAAATCGACAGCTTGCGACGGTTGAAGTACTGGGCGCTGGCAGCCGCGCTTTGGGCGCGCTCGTCATCCAGGCTGCCTTCGCCATGCAGGAAGTCGGGGAAGAATGGCAGTGCGGCGGGGCCAAGGGCACGGCGGGTGAGTTCGCTTAGCTCCTGGCGAAGCTCTGAGCCACGTACTTTGAGTAGCGAGCTTTCTGCACCGGGTACGCCGCCATCCCGGGCCGCGGCAATCACGCGTAGGTTGGTGACTTCCAGCGCCATCAATTCAAGCTCGGCTTTGACGACACGGTGGCGAAAGCTGGGCAGCGCCAGCAGCGGCTTGCCGCGATGCTCGATTCGGCTGGCCAGTGATTTTAAGTGACGCAGCGCCTGCTTGGCGTGGCCAAGCCCTGCAATGCCGGTGCGTTCGTGGGTGAGCAGGAATTTGGCGCAGGTCCAGCCCTGGCCCTCTTCACCGACACGGTTTTCAACCGGCACTCGAACGTTATCTAAAAAGACTTCATTAACCTCATGGGCGCCATCCAGGGTAATAATGGGCCGCACGGTAATGCCAGGGGTTTGCATATCAATCAGCAGAAAACTAATGCCTGCCGGCTTTTTCGCCTCTGGGTCGGTACGTACTAAGCAAAACAGCATGTTGGCGTGCTGGCCTAGGGTCGTCCACGTCTTCTGGCCATTCACGATATAGTGGTCGCCATCGCGCACCGCGCGTGTATTCAGTCCCGCCAAATCAGACCCTGCGCCGGGCTCAGAGTAGCCTTGGCACCACCAATCCTGGTTGCTCAAAATACGCGGCAGGTAATGCTCCTTTTGCTCAGCGCTACCGAATTTCATAATCACCGGCGCCACCATATTAACGCCAAAGGGCACGACCGTAGGCGCGTGGGCCGCGGCGCACTCTTCATCAAATATATGCCGCTGCACGGGCCCCCAGCCTGGGCCGCCATGCTGTTTAGGCCAGTTAGAGGCTAGCCAGCCCTGTTCGCTGAGGAGGTTCTGCCAGCGCAGGTGATCATCGGCACGCAGGTGGCGCCCTAGGCGCACGCGTTCACTAATATCGCTGGGCAGCGCATCGGCTAGAAAATGGCGAACCTCTGCGCGAAAGGCCTGCTCTTCGGGGCTAAAGGTGAGGTTCATAGGGGGGTGTCCTTAAGGGTTGATTGACGGTGAGGCCCACCTAAGTGACGCGGGTATCCCAGTACTTCCACCGCCAACAAATCGATATCGCTCTCGCGGTAGCAGAAGCCCTTCTTCGCGATGCTGACGCTCGCCTGTTCAAGGGCAGTTTGTCTGTCGCTCGCTGTCGCCTGCTGGTTAGCAAGTTGCAGCGTATTCAGAAGGCTTTGCTGTCGGCTGACCACGACGCTTAACCGCAATGCTTTAAGAGTGAGTGCCGCTCGCTGTTGAATAAGAGGCTCTGCGCTTAAGTTGACCAGCTCTACCATGCTGCCGTTTTCAGCAACGATAAGGCTTAGCGCGCTATCGCTGCCGCGGCTGATGCCAATGTTTTCTAGTGCGATGGTAGGGAGTGCTGGGACTGAATCCCTGTCTGCAGTTGGCGCCAGCAGGCAAAGCTCAGTTGCATTGTCTGGTTCACTGGTTAGGGTAATGCCCGCCTTTTGTGCAGCTTTTTGCAGGCGCTCAAACAGTGGATCTTCGCCGATTAGCGCAACGTGTTTAAACGCGTCGGCTCTCTCAACCTCAGGCACCATATGGGGGCTACGCGCAGCGAAAAAGAGATGAATCAGTCCGGCGCGTTGAGGGGAGTCCATACAGGCCAAAAACAGCTCCCGCTCACGGCACAGGCCGTCTTGGAGTGATTCAACCGTCACAGAGGCCTCCACAGCTTCCACAATGCGAAACGGTGAGAAGAGCTCGGCAGCGTCTTGATGCAGCCGTTCCAACATAGCGGAGATTGCCTGGGGATTAGCCGCTGGCGCTGGCAGTTGGCCCGTAACACGTGCCATTGAGTTGTCTGCAAGCACTGCTTGGGCCACAGCTAAACCCGCTTCAAGCGGTGTTTCAGCACTGCTAATGGCGTCGATAATGCCTGCCTCAAGTGCTTCTTCTGCTTCCACAAAACGCCCGCTGGTGATCATCTCTAAGGCGCGCTCAACGCCTACTAAACGCGGCAAACGTTGGGTGCCACCAGCGCCGGGCAGTAGACCCAGCTTAACCTCCGGAAGACCCACCCGGGTTCCCGCCAGTGCCACTCGATAGTGGCAGCCCAAAGCCACTTCCAATCCACCGCCCAGGGCTGTGCCGTGCAGGGCGGCAATCAGCGGTTTTGGGCAGGCTTCCAGTTGGTTAATCACATCGGGCAGCAGAGGGGCTTGAGGCGGCTGACCAAACTCACGAATATCTGCCCCGGCAATAAAGGTGCGGCCATCGGCGAGCACGACCAGCGCTTTAGCATCTGTGTCAGCAACACCCTCTTTAAGCGCATCGACTAAGCCACCGCGTACCGCGTGACTTAAGGCATTGACCGGCGGGTTGGCTATTTGAATAACGCCTACATCGCCGTGACGCTGATAATGAACGGACATAGTTAGGCTCTCGTATTTCGCATGATAGTGAATTGAAAAGAGTACGCTTGGCGCCCCATCTGTTACGCAACAGAGGCGCTTTGCGAACGCCGATGGTGGCGCTGGCTTAAGCGTGCCATCAAAACACCGGGTACCAGCGCGGCTGCGGCCAGACCGATCAATTCCCACTGGCTAAGCGGCACCATCCCACCACCCGGTAGCGCCAGTAGTAGGCCAGCGATCAGTATCAGGGCACGAATCACGATCTCTTGCAGTGCGCCATAGCCCAGTCGACCAACCCCCATCAGGTAGCCCTGCATGGCAGAGGCAAACAGGATGATGCCGATGACCGCCTGGATAAAGACAGCCACGATCATCAGCGGCGCGCCCTGCATAATCAGCGCGGGGTTGAGTACGAATAGGAAGGGAATAAAGTAGATCACGCTACCCAGACGCATCGCCTGCAGGCCCGTTTCCATGGGGCGTGCACCGGCCACGGTCGCGGCGGCAAAGGCACCTAGCGCTACCGGCGGGGTAATAAAGCTCAGCATGCCCCAATAGAGAATGAACATATGGACTGCCATGGGATCAAGGCCGCCGCCTTGAATCAGCGCAGGTGCGAGCGCCACTGCCAGGAAGATATAGGCGGCGGTAACGGTCATGCCAATACCCAGCACAAAACTGGTAACCGCTCCCATAATCAGCAGCAGCGGAACGCTGCCGCCGGCAATATTGATAAAGTCGTTAGCGATGGTGCCAGAAAGACCAGTCATCGAAAGCGCACCCACCAGCATGCCCACACCGGCCAAAATAGCGATCAGCTCGGCAAATAGCTTGGCGGCAGAGGAAAGCGTATCGGCCACGTCCTTCCAGCCCCAGCGGTTATGTTTGGAAAGCTGGTTGAGCACCAACAGCAGCGCGGTGGCGTAGAAAGGTGCCACGGCTTCGCGCTGCATAATCAGCAGCATCCAAACTAATAAAGCAAAGACAAAAATAAAGTACCAACCCTCTTTGAGGGTTTGCCAAAGCGAAGGCAGCTCAACGGCGGGTAGGCCTTTAATGTCGTGGCGAGCT
The DNA here is from genome assembly GCF_052379125.1 of Halomonas sp. AOP13-D3-9. Lineage (NCBI taxonomy): Bacteria > Pseudomonadati > Pseudomonadota > Gammaproteobacteria > Oceanospirillales > Halomonadaceae > Halomonas > Halomonas sp. AOP13-D3-9. The sequence goes on from NZ_JBQSYH010000019.1 coordinate 77,975, forward strand.
GCATAGGCATCGATCTGAATAAACAGACCCAGGAAATACAGAATTGATGGAATCACGGCAGCCAGCGCTACCGCGGAGTAGGGAATGTCGAGAAACATGGCCATAACAAAAGCGGTTGCGCCCATCACCGGTGGCATTAACACACCGCCGGTTGAAGCGCAGGCTTCCACACCTCCGGCAAAAGAGCGGCTCATGCCAATACGGCGCATCGCCGGAATTGAGAGCACGCCGGTAGTCAGCACGTTACTGATCACGCTACCGCTCATGGAACCCATCAGGCCGCTGGAGAAAATCGACACCTTCGCGGGGCCGCCGCGCACATGGCCCAGCAGCGCAAATGCCAGGTTGATAAAAAACTTACCGCCGCCGCTTTTTTGCAGCACGACACCAAAGACCAAAAAGCCGATCACCAGGCCCGCGAACGCCTGCAGCGGCACCCCCATGATGCTTTCGGTGCTCATGGTGTGGTACATAGCAGTCTGTTCTAGAGTCGAAGGAAACGCCTGGATAGGGCCGGGGACGATATCCGCCACCAGCGGGTAAAGAGAGAAGACCCCCGCAATGATAGCAATCGGTAAACCGCCTGCCCGGCGGGCCGCTTCGATAATGAGCAGCCAGTAGGCATAGCTGGCATAAATAGCGATCTCAGGCGCAGAAAACGCCCAGCCGCGCTCTAAAATAGGGACTGCGTTATAAACAAAATAGCCGCCAACGATTAGCGTTATAGCGCTCAATAGGTAGTCGTACCAAGGGATAGGCTGTTCTTGTTGGCGACTGCGCATGGGCCAAAGCAAGAAAACCAGCGGTAGCAGTAGTGCCACAACGGCATAGTAGAACTGCGTTTCCAAGCCGGTTACGAACGTCAGTAAGCCTATGTTGAAAAGATAATCCAGCGTCATCGCCATCAAGATGACGGTGATCGTGGCGGGGATCCAGCGCAGCGCAGGGGGAAGCTGACGAATTTGGCTGATTTTTTCTTTAACCTGCTGATTATTGGCAGGTGAGGTATCTGTGGTCATGAGGGCATCCGTCAATCAGCAGGGGGCGGCAAGTGCCGCCCCGTGGCGTATTACTCGAAGATCGGTTCGAAACCGGCATCGCTAAGCGCGGTGGCTCGGGCTTCCATCCAGTCGGCAGTAAACGCCTCGTCATCACTGGGGGCGTCTTGCATAAAGCTTTCCCAGGCGCTTAGCAGTACATCCTGACGTTCAACCAGCTTATCCTGATGGGCCTGCATTTCATCAGTCCATACGTCGATCTCTTTGTAGTACTCCACGACCGCATCGTGGAACGGCACTACCCATTGAAGATCTTGCTGTTCCAAGGCGTAGCCAAGCGCCCCTGGGGCGTTATCTTTGTAGTCGTCGAAATTTTCCTGCATGGCCTTGATTAGGCCATAAGCGACGTTGTCATCCAGGTCTTTGTTGGCGACCACAATGGGGTATGGGTAGCTAGCGCTGGGCACCGGGTTTTCGGCGCTGATGCCACCAGCCCCAGACGTGACTTCGTGCGGGCGGAAGTAGGGCGCAACGGCGGCCATGCGCTCCCAGCCTGCTTCGTCGTTGGGGTCTAGCACTGGCCAGCTAATGCCGCGCGGACTACTGGCCAGCTGCTGGGCTGGCGGGGTCACCGTGGTGGTAAAGGAGGCATCCACATCGCCAGCGATAATGCCGTCGAACGAGCGCCCGTAGCCGGGGTAATCAACCCGCTCTACGTCATCCCAGGTCAAGCCACCAAAGGCAAGGTAAGCTTCGGTGCCTTTATTGAGCGCATCGTCACCGCGGATATAGGCGATGCGCTTGCCGGCCAGGTCAGCGGGCGTTTCAACGTCCAGGTCGCCCGCAACCGCAAGAGAAAGACCAAAAGAGGCAGTGGAAGTGGTAATGACGCGTAGTGGCTGAGGACCCCAGTCGCGGTCGGCAAACATCATTACCCCTTCAGCGCCGTAGTAGCTGGCGATCCCGCAGGCGCAAAGGTCAACGCGCCCCTGCTTCAGCGGCGTCATCCGTGAAACATCGTTGTCCCCCGGCAGGATACGCACTGATGAATCGTATTTGTTCTGCAGCATATTGCCGATGGCGACGGCTTGGGCATAGCCACTTGAGTTAGTGCCGTAGGCCGTCCAGGCCATGGTGCCGGGGAGTTCAATGTCACTGGCATGGCTGACTGCGGCGCCGAGTAGCGATAAAGGTAAGGCGGCGATGAGTAGGCGGTGAGCAAATGGATGCATTGGGATGCTCCTTTATTGTGGTTGTGCTTAAGGATTTAGTTACGTTTTGCTACATAGTGTTTTGCTATGCGGTACTTGGTTTTGCTAAGTGGTCGGCTGATAGTAGAGAAGCCGCTGGGTGGCTGTCAATGCCGTTATCAGTAGCGGCTCTTAGTACCGATAGACAGGTATAAAAAAACCAGGCAATTGCCTGGTTTTTCAGCGTGGTAGCGAGTGCTGTGCGGTTAAGAAAATTCGCGCCAAGCGGCGTAAGTGCTTAGAAATACCCGTCCGGTAAGTGCATCCAGGAAGTCGCTCTTCTTGAGTTGATCCATTACCGGGCCTTTGACCTCGGATAGATGCAGTTTTACATCGGAGTCTTTTAAGCGGGCGTTGATGGCATCCAGGCTTTCTAGCGCCGAGGCATCAATCAGGTTAACCGCCGAACAGATCAATACAACGTGCTCAAGCTCGGGGTGGCTCGCTACCAAGTTATAGACGGTGTCTTCCAGGTAGCGGGCATTGGCAAAATAGAGGCTCTCATCAATGCGCAGCAGGGCAACGGTATTGACCGTCTCGACATCGTGGCGGGTAGTATTTCTAAAGTGTTCGGTGCCGGGGACGCGGCCTACCAAGGCGCTATGAGGGCGGCTGGTGCGGTACAAAAATAGCGCAATAGAGAGCGTTACCCCGCTGATGATGCCCGCCTCAACGCCTTCGCACAGTGTCAGCAAAATCGTCACCGCCATGGCGGCAAAGTCGCTGCGGGAGTAGCGCCAGGTTTGCCGCAGCATGGGGATGTCCACAAGCGTCAAAATCGAAACGGTGATCGTTGCGGCCAGGGTCGCAATAGGCAGGTAGTAGAGCCAGCCAGTGAATGACATGGTGACCAGCGCAATACCTAGCGCCGCAAAGGCACCTGCCGCAGGCGTTTGTGCGCCTGCATCGTAGTTGATGACCGTGCGGGATAACCCCCCAGTGACCGGCATGCCGCTGGAAAGCCCGGCGGCTAAATTGCTGGCACCAAGGCCCACAAGCTCCTGATTGGGAGAGATACGCTGGCGCCGCTTCGCGGCCAACATCTGGCCCATGGAAACCGACTCCACAAAGCCGACCAGGCTAATCAGCAGCGCGGGGATCACAAGTGCCCGCCACAGTGAGTAGTCTCCCAAAGGAAAGCTCAGTGCGGGTAACCCGCCTGGAATTTGTCCCACAACGCTGACGCCTTTATCGCCCAACTGCCAGTACCAGGTAACCAGGGTGGTAATCACGACGGCAAACACCGGCCCTGCTTTGGCAATCAAGTCTGCCAGGGTGCGTGGCAAGCCCATTGAGTGCAGGGCGGCTTTACCATGGCGTCGCATAACGATCAAAAACAGCAGCGTTCCACTGCCGATCAGTAAGGTGGGTAAGTTGAAAGTGGCTAAATTGGGCACCAGGGTGACAAGGCGTTCCACTAGGGTAAAGCCACTACTCTCAACCCCCAGCAAGCTGCCCAACTGGCTAGCGGCGATCAATATGCCCGACGCCGTTAAGAAGCCGGAAATAACCGGGTGACTGAGAAAATTGCTGAAAAAGCCCATCTTTAGCAGCCCCATGACCACCAGCATGCCACCGGAAAGCAGGGACAGGATGAGCGCTGCCTGTAAATAAGTCTCTGTGCCTGTGACCGCCACGGAGGAGAGTGCGGCACCGGTCATCAACGCGATGATGGCGACTGGCCCGACGGCAAGGGTCTTGCTGGTGCCAAACAGGGTATAGACCAGTTGCGGCAGGATGCTGGCGTAGAGGCCCACCACTGCAGGCAGTCCGGCTAGCAGCGAATAGGCCAGCGACTGGGGAATGACCATCACCGTGACGATCAAGCCCGCCAAGAGATCGGCCCCAAACAGGCGTTTATGGTAGTGGGGTAGCCACGTCAGGATCGGCAAATAGCGCTTTAGCATGGGTTCCAGGTGTTATCGGAGTGGCAGAATAAAGAGAGTAAGGGATATTCCATTTTATTGCAGTGCTTATATTCATTTCTACTGCGGTAAGCCGATGATGAACCAGCGCTTATACACTTTCGTTCTGCCCCCAAAGTGCTACTTCTTTCATTAGCGTAACACGCTAAGCTTAGCCACAAAGGGGAGTTAAGCCCCCTCAAATAGGGTTGTCGATACTCAATAACGTCAATAAAAAGAGTACTGCTCATGCGCTTGCTGCGATTGTTAGTTCCGGGGATTTTGTTGGCGCTGTCCGTAGGTCTTGTCGTACAGGGCGGTGTCTGGATTTATCTTGCGCTCCTCTTCGCCGCACTGGGGGGCGGCGCTGTAATGCTCAGTGGGTTTGAAGGCGTGTATCGGGCCGACCAACGTCGCCTTGAGCAGCGCAAGCGTGGTTTTAAGCCCCTTCGTGACTACCGTTCGTTACGTGGTATGGCGTACCGGTTAATGAATCGCGCCAGCAGTACCGCGATTGCCTCGGCAGAAGTGTCACACTATGCCGACCTGATGGATCAGCGCCTTTCCAAGCAAGAGGCCATGGCCCGTGAGGCTTCATCGAGCATGACGGCGATTAATGCGGCCATTATGCAGGTCAGTGCCAGCGCCAGCCAAGTGGCGGCACTGGCAGAGAGCGCCCGAGAAGCTAGCCATCACAACCATGCTGAGCTGGACGATATTATCCAGGATATGAGCGACGTGGCCGACCGTTCCAACCAAGCATTGGAAATGCTGACTGCGCTGAACGATAAAATTGAGCGCGTGCGCAGCGTCACCTCCATGATCGAGGATATCGCCGAGCAGACCCATCTGCTATCGCTCAATGCGTCAATTGAAGCAGCACGTGCGGGGGAGCACGGGCGAGGGTTTGCGGTAGTCGCGGGTGAAGTGCGTAATCTGGCGCTAAAGACCTCAACCGCGACCCAGAGCGTCGATGAATTAGTTAAGGATATGCACCAGAGTGGTCAATCGGTGGTCGCTACCATGAGCCAGTTAATGACCCGCATCAGCGAGCGTTCCAAAGGACTGCAAGTGGTCGGCAATAGCCTGGGGACAATGACCCAGGAATTCGATCAGGTGCAGAGCGAAATTACCCGGGTTGCGGATGCGATGGAGAACACACGCCAGCATAGCCAAACCGTGGCGGATGGTCTTAGCCAGCTAGAAGATGATGTGGATGAAGGCAACCGCAATATGCACGATTTGGCCGAGCAGGCGCGGGCGCTGATGGAAGCCGCAGAAGGCGTCGATGGGGAACTGGCTCAACAGCATTTAGAAGGGCGCCACCAGCAGGTGTTCCGCGCGGCACGCTCAACGGCCAATAAATTGGGCAAGTTGCTGGAAAAAGCGATAGCCAACGGGGAGCTTTCAGATACCCACCTGTTCCAGCCCCAGTATGAACAGATTCCGGGTACGCAGCCGCCACAGTATACAACCGGCTTTGATAGTTTCACCGACAGGTATCTACCTGATCTGCAGGAGCCTTTGCTCACTCAGTTAGGTTTGAGCTACGCCATTGCCTGTGACCGTAAAGGCTATGTGCCTACCCATAACAAGGCAGTTAGCCTCGCGCCAACCGGTGATTACGCCCACGATCTAAAATTCTGCCGCAACAAACGCATTTTCGATGACCCTACCGGCAGCCGCTGTGGCGCTCATGAAAAGCCGTTACTGCTGCAAACCTACAAGCGCGACACCGGCGAGATCATGCACGACCTCTCGGTACCGGTGTATGTACAGGGTAAGCACTGGGGCGGTTTCCGGGTTGGCTACCAGCCTGAACGGGAGACTGTAGCGGCGCCTGCACTTGAAGCAGGCGCCGCTACTAGCGCAACGCCAGCGCTTGCGTTAGCTGGTCGCCGAGTAGCGCGGGCGTGATTGCCACGCCGACCAGGAATAAAGCGCGAGCCCGATCCAAATCAGCACAAAAGTGGCCAACTGGATAAGGCCCAAGGGCTCGCCGAACACGGTTAAGGCAATCAGAAACTGAATGCTGGGGTTGATGTACATCAAAAACCCCAGGGTAGCCAAACGTAGTCGGCGGGCCGCGCCTGCAAAAGCCATAAGTGGTAGCGCGGTCAAGGCACCGCTGGCGATGAGTAAGCTGGTGGTTGAAGTGTTCTGTAAAAAATGTGAATTATCGTTCAAGCTTAACCAGGCCAAGGCAATTAGGGCGAGGGGGAAGAGCAGCAGGGTCTCCACAAACAGCCCCGATAGGCCGTCCAGCGGCACTTGCTTACGAAACAGCCCATAACTGCCGAAGCTTAACGCCAGCATCAGGCTAATCCAAGGCAGTTCACCCAGCATCACAAACTGGATGGCAATGGCCACGCTGGCCAGCCCCAAGGCGACCAACTGCAACTTTGCCATCACTTCCCGCAGCACCAGCATGCCCAGGGCGACATTCACTAGCGGCGTTAAGAAGTAGCCCAAACTTGCCTGCAGTACCTGCTTAGACTCCACTGCATAAATATAGATACCCCAGTTAAACGCAATCAATAGCGCGCAGGCCAACACGCGGCCAAGCCGCTTGGGTTCACCCAGTGCAGTGACCACCGGCGGCCAGCGGCGCAGTAAGGTAATCAAGCCGACCAAGAAAAGACACGCCCAAATGATACGGTGAATCAATATTTCAAAGGCGGGAACGCCGTCAAACAGGGCAAAAAAGAGCGGAAAGCAGCCCCACATAGTGTAGGCGGTTAGCCCAAACATAACGCCTTTGACGGCAGCGGGATCGCGTGTTGGAGTAGGAAGCATAGCAGCCTCATTATTTAAAGATGCTAATCTAGCATAAACTTTGCAATCACACTGGCGGAATGGAGGTGTTCAATGAGTGACTCTGGGAACAGCCAACTTAGCAGCACACTAGTGCAGTGCGACCTGCGCTGGGAAGACCCCCAGGCCAACCACGCCCATCTTGAACAGTTGCTAGGCGAACTGGATGGCCGCGATACGGATTTGATTGTATTGCCGGAAATGTTTGCCACTGGCTTTACCATGAACTCCCGCGAGATGGCCCAGCCGATGGCAGAGAGCCAAAGCGTTGCTTGGCTACAGGCCCAGGCGAAGGCGCGTAACTGCGTGATGACGGGCAGCGTGGCGATTGAAGAGCAAGGCGAGTTTTATAATCGCTTGATCTGGGCCACCCCAGAGGGCGACTTAACCCACTACGACAAGCGCCACCTGTTCCGTATGGCCGGTGAGCATGAGCGCTATGGCATGGGTAGTGAGCGCAAAGTGGTGGAACTCAACGGCTTTAAACTGCTGCTCAGCGTTTGCTATGACCTGCGTTTTCCTGTGTGGATGCGCCAGCAGCCAGCAGAGGGAGAGCATTTCGAGTATGATGCGCTGCTGTGTATTGCCAACTGGCCAGCACCGCGTCGTCACCCTTGGCGCACGCTGCTACAGGCCCGTGCGGTAGAGAACCTAAGCTATGTGATTGGCGTTAATCGCGTTGGAGAGGATGCCAAAGGACTTGCCTACAGCGGTGACTCCTTATTGGTCGACTTCAAAGGCGAAGCGTTAATTGATAAACCTGCCCATACCCCGTTTATAGAGACGGGCACGCTGGATAAAACTGCCCTTGATGCTTTTCGTGAAAAATTTCCTGCCTGGCAAGATGCCGACCATTTTAAGCTGCTGCCAGGAGTGGGTTAATGATGCGCCTTGATCGCTTTTTGAGTGAAACCTCACCGTTAACCCGCAGCCTCGCCAAGCGGGCACTCAAAAATGGCGAAGTGACCCTGAACGGTGAGCCGATCAAACAGTCGGCGACCCAAATCGATACCGATAATGATGTGGTGGTACTCAACGGCGAGCGGCTAGCGCTGGTAGGCGTTCGCTACATTATGCTGCACAAGCCCGTCGACGTTGAATGTAACGCCCGCCGCGGTCTCTACCAAAGAGCAATCGATCTAATTGATCTACCCAAAGCGGATCGGTTGCAGCCGGTAGGGCGGTTAGATGTAGATACCACGGGCTTACTGCTATTAACCGATGATGGTCAGTGGTCTCACCGCGTCACATCTCCGCGCCATCGCTGCGCCAAGGTGTATATCGCCGAGCTAGCGGAACCCATGGAAGGCGCCGCGGCGGAGTGGGCGATTGGCCAGGTCGCCGATGGCCTGATGCTGGATGGGGAAGAGACACCGACCCAACCTGCAACGTTAAGACTTCTTTCGCCTACCCAGGCGGAGCTCACCATTACCGAAGGGCGCTATCACCAGGTGAAGCGGATGTTTGCCGCCCTGGGAAACCATGTGAACTCACTGCACCGAAGTTCCATCGGCGATTTAGCGCTGGATGAGAACCTGGCGCCTGGCGAGTGGCGGGAATTAACCAGCGACGAAATCGCGCTTTTCTGAGTGCCGGTTTAAGGTCTGCTTTAGCCGCTTCCTCAATGGGTGAGCGGCTTTATTTTTAATTTAATATTTATACCGTTATCTTATGTTTTCGCCCCACGTTATTGCCTGGAGATTGTGCGAATCAGGTGGAAAGTCGTGAGCGGAAACTGCCTTACAGCAGTTCCGTTAGCCGTTGCTTCGTCTTAAGGGGCTAGGTGGGCAGCGGCAATCAGCGCTTGGGTATAAGCGTGCTGGGGCGCTGAAAGCACCTCTAAGCAGGGGCCTTGTTCGACCACTTCGCCATCCTTGAGCACCATAATGCGGTGTGCCATGGCGCGGACAACGGCTAAATCATGGCTTATAAACAGATAGCTAAGCTGCCGCCTCGCCTGTAGGTCACGCAGTAGCGCGACTAACTGCTTCTGCACGGTACGATCTAGCGCTGAGGTCGGCTCATCAAGTACCAGCAGCTCCGGCTCTAGGATAATCGCTCTGGCTACTGCAATGCGCTGGCGCTGACCACCGGAGAACTCGTGGGGATAGCGGGCGGCACAGCTTTCGGGCAAACCTACCTCGTGCAGGGTTTGATTAACCCGCTGGGCGACTTCTTCAGTGGTGAGGTGAGGGTAGTGAAAGCGCAGGCCCTCACTAACGATATCGAACACCGGCATACGGGGTGAGAGGGCGCCATAGGGGTCTTGGAACACCATCTGCAGCCTGTGGCGCTGACGGCGCAACGCATCGCCGGTCAGGGAACTTAGCTTATCGGTACCAAGGCTAACCTCGCCATGGCTGGTAACCAGTCGCATGACCGCCGAGGCCAGCGTGGTTTTACCCGAACCGGACTCGCCCACAATGCCCAGAGTCTCTCCCGGCGCAATATGGAAATCGGTTGGTTGAACGGCTACAAAAGCGGGCGGCTGGCGCTTAAATAAGCCGGTTTTAGGGCGCTTAAAGCTGACGCTTAACTGACGAGCGGTTAATAGCGGCGCTGTTTGCTCAATGGCTTGGGGCCGACCCTCCGGCTCGGCAGCCAGTAACGCTTTGGTGTAATCACTCTGCGGATGCTGAAAGACCTGCTCCACCGGGCCGATCTCCTGAATACGGCCCTGGTACATTACGCAGATGCGATCTGCGTAACGGCGCACCAGGTTTAAGTCGTGGCTGATAAACAGCATACCCATGCCATGGTGATCGCGCAGTTCACGCAGTAGAGCCAGAATCTCTTGCTGTACCGTCACGTCCAGGGCGGTGGTGGGTTCGTCGGCAATGAGCAGTGAGGGGTTGTTGGCAATCGCCATGGCGATCATTACCCGCTGGCGCTGCCCACCCGAGAGCTGGTGGGGCCAGGCGTCCAGCAGTTCGTCCGGGCGCGGTAGTTTTACTTGTTCTAACAGCTCTTTGCTGCGCTCACGGGCCGCCTGGCCGCGCAGTCCTTGATGCAGCCGTAACGCTTCACCGATCTGCTTGCCCACGCGATGTAGCGGGTTGAGCGAGGTCATCGGCTCCTGGAAGATAAAACCGACGCGATTACCGCGTATAGCGTTCCACTCAGTTTCCGTTAAAGTGGCCAGATTGGTATCACCCAGCCAGCGTTCGCCCTGAACGCTAGCGTTACTGGGCAGCAGATTTACCATACCCAGCGCCAATACCGATTTACCCGAGCCGGACTCACCGACAATTGCCAGGGTTTCACCCGCATTAAGAGTGAGCGAGAGTGAATGCACTACCGGGTTGCCATCAAAGGCGACATCAAGGTGTTCAATGCGCAGCAGGGGATTAGGCATGCTGAGTCTCCTGGGCAGGCCCAGCTTGGCGCTGCTGTACGTGACGAGGATCAAAGGCATCGCGCAAGCCTTCGCCGATAAAGACCAGCAGCGAGAGCATGATCGCCAGGGTCATAAACGCCGTGATACCCAGCCAAGGAGCGTGAAGATTATTTTTACCCTGGGCTGCCAGTTCACCTAGTGAGGGAGCGCCGGGGGGCAAGCCGAAACCGAGGAAATCCAGTGCAGTGAGCGTGCCAATGGCACCGGTAAACAGAAACGGAATAAATGTCAGCGTCGCGACCATGGCGTTGGGCAGCACGTGGCGCCACATGATCAGGCGTGACGGCAAGCCCATGGCTTTGGCCGCGCGCACGTACTCAAGATTGCGCGCGCGCAGGAACTCGGCGCGCACGATATCCACCAAGCCCAACCATGAGAAAAGCAGCATAATCCCCAGTAACCACCAAAAACCTGGCTGAACAAAGCTGGCCAAAATAATCAGCAGGAACAGCACCGGCAAGCCGGACCAAATTTCGGTGAAGCGCTGCCCAATCAAATCAATTTTGCCGCCAAAGTAGCCCTGCACGCCGCCCACCACAACGCCGATGACTAACGACCCTGCGGTGAGTACCAGGGCAAAGGCCACCGAAAGACGAAAACCATAAATGACCCGTGCCGATACATCCCGCCCCTGGTCGTCGGTGCCCAGCCAGTGGCGGCTATCCGGTGGAGCCGGGGAAGGGCGGGTCATATTCATATCCAGAGTCTGATACGAAAACGGAATGATAGGCCACAGTGCCCAGCCGTGATCTTCAATTTGCTGCTGAACAAAGGGATCCAGATAGTCCGTCCGGGTCGGCAGGAAGCCGCCAAACTCGGTTTCTGGGTAGTCCACCTGCATGGGAAAGTACCACTGGCCTTCGTACTGCATAATGATCGGTTTGTCGTTGGCAATCAGTTCGGCAAACAGGCTAACGATAAACAGCGTGGCAAATAACCAGAGTGACACCCGGGCACGACGATTGGCTTTAAATGCGGCCAGCCGACGGCGAGTGATAGGTGATAAGCGTGACGATAAAGCGGCCATTATCACGACTCCCGAGTCGAAAAGTCGATACGCGGGTCTACCCACACGTAGGTCAAATCGGAAATCAGCTTGAGGATTAAGCCGATCACGGTATATAGAAACAGGGTGCCGAAAATTACCGGATAATCCCGCTGCATCACCGCTTCAAAACCGAGCAGACCCAGTCCATCCAGGGAAAAAATGACTTCGATGAGCAGCGCCCCGGTGAAGAAAATGCCGATCATCGCAGCGGGTAGGCCGGCGATAATAATCAGCATGGCGTTGCGAAACACATGGCCGTAAAGCACGCGCCGCTCGTCGGCGCCCTTGGCGCGGGCGGTAATCACATACTGCTTGTGAATCTCATCAAGGAAGCTGTTTTTGGTCAGCATTGTCAGGGTGGCAAAGCTGCCAATCGATGCGGCGATAACCGGCAGTGTAATATGCCAAAAATAGTCTTTGACCTTACCCCAGACAGTGAGCTGGTCGAAGTCAGGCGAGGTTAATCCGCGTAAAGGGAATAAGTCCCAGTAGGTGCCCCCGGCAAACAGCACGATCAGCAGGATGGCAAACAGGAAGCCCGGAATGGCATAGCCGACAATCACTAGTCCGGATGACCAGACGTCAAACCGGGAACCGTGACGCAGTGCCTTTTTGATGCCTAACGGGATGGAGATTAAATAGACCAGTAGCGTCGTCCAAAGTCCCAATGATATAGAGACCGGCAACCGCTCGATCATCAGCTCGATGACCGGACGGTCACGGAAGAAACTGGTACCAAAATCGAGGGTGAGGTAGTCCGCCATCATGCCGATAAAGCGCTCGTGGGCGGGTTTGTCAAAACCAAACTGCTGCTCTAGCTGCTCGATAAAGCGCGGATCAATGCCCCGGGCACCCCGGGAGTCGTCGCTGACCTGAACGTCGGCGCCGCCCATGTCCAGGCGGGTGCTGGCCATGGCATCAGCGCCTTCAAAACGTGCCAACATCTGATCAATTGGCCCGCCCGGCGCCGCCTGAACAATCATAAAATTGAGTAGCATGATGCCGAACAGGGTCGGAATCATTAGCAGCAGTCGGCGTAAGGTATAGCGGGCCACAGAGCACTCCGAGGTTTATGACGATGAAACCGTTAAGGATAAGCCGTTGCAATCAGTCGTTGTCATCGCGGCCGTGTTAGCGTCCGCGTTGACGGCGCTGTAGTGCTGCTTCACGGTCGCTGTCTACCCACCAGGCATCCAGATCCATGGCGTACTCTGGGAACGGCTCGGGGTAGCCAAACTTATCCCAAATGGCGATGCGGGTCTCCCCAGAGTGGTAGTGGGGAATCACATAAAATCCCCAGCGCAGCACCCGATCCAGCGCGCGGGTGGCGGTATCCAGCTCTTCACGGCCATCGGCACTAATGATCGTTTCCACCAGGGCATCGACCGCTGGGTGTGCCAGCGCCATCCGGTTGCGACTTTGCGGTGCCTCGGCGGCGGCGCTGGTCCAGAAGTCGCGCTGCTCATTGCCTGGATTGTTCGACTGAGGGAAATGGCTAATCACTATGTCATAGTCGTAATTGCGCTGCCGGTTTAAATATTGATTAATATCAACGATACGCAGCGATGTCTGCACCCCTAGGCGGGCCATATTGCGCAGCATGGGTTGAACCACCCGTTCAAGTCCTGAATCGTAAAGTAAGACTTCCAGGCTTAAAGGTCGTCCGCTGTCTTGGTTGACCAGCACGCCGTCCTCAACCCGGTAACCTGCCTCACGGAGTAAATCAAGCGCTTTACGCAGCCGTTCGCGTAGCTCGATGGGCTCATCGATAGGCAGCGGCTCGGTAAACAGGCGATCAGAGCCATGGGAGGCTATCAACTCCTCACGGAAGGGCTCCAGCAGCGCTAGTTCTGCCTCTGAAGGCAGCCCGGTGGCTTCCATTTCAGAATTTTGGAAAAAACTCTCGGTGCGCTGGTAAGTACCGTAAAAAATATTGGTATTAAGCCACGGGAAATCGAAGGTAAGGCTCAATGCTTCTCGTACCCGCGGGTCTTGAAACTTCTCCTTCTGCAGGTTGAAGACAAACGCCTGCATCATGGATGGATTAACGTCCGGCACGGTAAGTCGCTTGACCAAGCCCTCTTCGTAGGCAGGAAAGTCGTAGCCAATTGCCCAGGTGGCGGCGCGGGCATCGGTACGAAAATCGGTCAGACCGGCTTTAAACGCTTCCCAGGCAATGTCGCGGTCACGGTAGTAGTCGTAAATGATGCGATCGATATTGTAACGACCCACGTTGACCGGTAAGTCTTTACCCCAATAGTTCTCATCGCGCTGATAAACAATTCGCCGACCAGGGTCGACTTCGCTAATACGGTAGGGCCCGGAGCCTGGGTGCGCGACTAGGGTGGGTGAGGTGAATTCCCGGGGCTCCCAATAGTGGCGGGGGAGTATGGGTAGCTGGGCAACGATTAACGGCAGCTCTCGGGACTCGGTATCGTTAAACGTAAAACGCACCTGATGCTCGTTTAGCGCGATGGCTTCTTCCACCCCAGCGTAGTAGCTGGCGTAAAACGGGTTGCCTTCTTCGCGGAGCAAGTTAAGCGAGAACACCACATCATAGGCCGTAACCGGCTCACCATCCTGGAAACGTGCTTCAGGGCGCAGGTCGAACTCAATCCACTGCCTATCTGGATCAAGGCGTACACCCTCAGCCAGTAAGCCGTAGAGGCTAAAGGGCTCATTGGGGTTGCTGGCCATTAGGGTGTCGTAGATTTGTGAAATGCCGGTAACCGGCGTACCGCGAATAATAAACGGGTTTGTCGAGTCAAAGCTGCTGCCCACGGCGGTATGGGTAATGGTGCCGCCTTTGGGGGCCTGCGGGTTTACGTGAGGGAAGTAGGGGAAATCTGCTGGTAGCTCGGGGCTATCGTACAGCGATAGCGCGTGAACGGTTTCAACCGGCACCACGTTATGCGCGTCGGTATTTAAATCACCCACCACGTTGGCGCTGGAGGTGGTGTCAGACGCATCGCTATTAGTCGCTGTTTCTGAAGCGCTGGCCTCTGAAACGATAGCCTCTGAAACAGCGTTCTCTGAAGCGATGCTCTCTGAAGCCAGTACCGATACGTTGAAGAGCAGGCCACTGATGAGTAGAAGCGATTTCGCAAAAAACAAACCACGCGGCATTGGTGACATCCCATGTGAACAAAGCCAACTATGTTAACCCGATTTAACGCCCTGAAAGTGTCAGCAGTTGGCCTGGTTGTAAAGCGCTGGGGCGGTCAATCGCATTCCAGCGGATAAGGTCTTGCTGGTTGACATTATACCGGGCTGCAATCGCCGAGAGGCTATCGCCACTTTCAACGCGGTGGGTATCGGCGCTGCCATTTTGTGCTTGACGACCATCCTGTGAGAGTTGCGCGAGCATCTGCGTGTCGACCTCTTCAGGTACCAGCAGGGTCTGAGCACTGCGTGGGTCGATACTGCCATTCAGCAGGCCTGGATTTAGCTCGACTAACGCCGTCTGACTGACATTCAGCAGTTGCGAGGCTTCCGAGAGCGTCACCGCGTGGGTCAGCTTCACTTTCGCGAAGGCTGGGTCAACGTGTATTTCCGGTAAGCTGACGCCGTACTCCTGAGGATCGTTAATGATCGTCGCGATGGCTTTCAGCTTAGGCACATACTGCATGGTTTCGTAGGGCAGCGAGAGATCCCAATAATCGCCGTTTAAACCTTGAGCCTGGGCCTGATGCTGAGCACGGTTAACGGTTCCGGCGCCTGCGTTATAAGCGGCTAATGACAGCATCAGATCACCTTCGTACCACTGATCAGCCTGCATTTCCAAGTAGTCCAGCGCTGCCTCGGTGGAGGTCAAAACGTCTAACCGGCCATCGTAGTTTCTATTACGTACCAAACCCAATGCATCCCCGGTACCGGGCATAAACTGCCATAGCCCAGCGGCACCGCGGTGGCTCCGCGCGCCTGGGTCAAAGGAGCTCTCTACAAAAGGCATTAATGCCACTTCACCGGGTAGACCGCGCTCACTAACCTGCTGGGTAATCCAGGCGAGCCAAGGGGTAGCGCGTTCGGTGATAGTGGCAATATTTTCGGGGCTTGAACGGTAGTACTCAATCCACTCATCTACTCGCGCTTGGGCCTCAGCGGGTAGTGACTTCTCTTGCCACTGAAAGCTTTTACGCAGCGTTGTCCAGGCGTCTTGAGGTTCCAGTTCCAGCGCTTCCCAGAAGTGGATCTGGAACGGCGTGGGGCGCGGCTTTGTAGCGTCTACTGAGGTGCCTGTTGATGCAGTTGGTCTTTCATAGGCTGTGGCAGAGGCTTGAGAGCTTGCCGCAGCGGCTAACATTAGGCCCATAATTACGGTACTGCCAGCGCTCAGCATTAAGCGCTGGCGAATCGTTCGATAGGTCATAGTGGCATTCGTTTGGTTTCGATAGCGTTCTTAAAAACGGTTCTTCCACTCGCGTAGAGTGGTGAACGTAGCGAGATCATCATTATTAACACCCTGGGTACCTGCCGCCTGGCGCACGCTATCAGTGCCCACGCGGAGGTAGGGATTAATCTTCAGCTCGCGTCCTATCGTGCTGGGTAAGGTGGGGCGATCCAATGCCCGCGCCTTCTCACACTCCTGCAAAGCGTGTTTGACGTCTTCGTTTTCAGGATCCGCAGCACGAGCAAACGTTAGGTTTGCCTGAGTGTACTCATGGGCTGCAAAGACCAGTGTATCTTCAGGGAGTTCCGCAAATTTTTTCAGCGCGGTATACATTTGCTCCGGCGTACCCTCGAATAAACGACCGCAACCGGCGCAGAAAAGTGTGTCACCGCAGAACAGTAGCGCAGGGATACCGGCGGTGAAGTAGCTGATATGATCCAGCGTGTGGCCGGGTGTCTCTATAACGTCAAACAAACGGCCCATAATGCGAACTTCGTCGCCGTCGCCCACGGTTTCATCAATGCCTGCAATGTTAGGATTGGCTGGGCCGATCACGTGGGGTGAGTAGCGTTTAATTAATTCCGCTAAACCACCGGTATGATCATGATGATGGTGGGTAATCAGAATACAGTTTAGGGTTAGCGACTCACGCTCAAGAAACTCGATCACCGGGGCAGCTTCACCGGGATCCACCACGCAAACGCTTTGACTATTATCTTGTCTTAATAGCCAAATATAGTTGTCGCTAAGGGCGGGGATCGGTGTCACGCTCATCATCGACGAGATCCTTTAAGTTACGAAAAAACACATCAAACTTTGCGCTTATCAGCGCTAAATCGGTGCGTAAAAGACGTTAAAAAGCCGTTACTGTGGAGGGAAGCGCTGTTCATGTCAAATTCGACGACGGCCACGACACTGGCTAAGCGCTTACAAAGTAGCCAGCCTTATTGGCAAACAGAGGCGGGGCGTTCGCTTTGGGAAACTCAGCGCGCCTGCTTAGGGCCCGTGGTGGAATCGCGGGTGGGCGGCCACAGCTTGGAAATGAGCATGGGGCCGACACTGATGACCATGTCGGCCATTCCACACCCCATACGCTGGTCGCCTACGCGTCAGTTAGCCGATACCGATAGCACCTTAATATGTCCGCCGGATCAGCTTGCGGTGCCGGATCGCTGTTTGGACGTAATGGTCATTCACCACTGGCTTGAGCATTTAGCCGATGCCCACTTCACGCTTCAGGAGGCCGCACGGGTGACCGCCGATAACGGCATTATGGTGCTGTTTGGTTTTAACCCTATCGGTGTGAGCGGGCTTGCCCGGCAATTGCGAAAGGGGCAGCAGGCGTTTCCCTGGAACGGTAGCTGGCGCTCCGCTAGCCGCCTGCGCGACTGGTTGGCGTTTGTCGACTTTGAGGTGGAGCGGGTAGACTATTGCTGCTTTCGGGGGCGGATGAATGCCAAGTGCGGTGAATATTGGGAGTCGTTAGGGCGGCGGCATAACCTGCCGTTGGGCGAAAGTTATATGATTCAGGCACGCCGACAGCAGCGCCAAGCGCCGGTGCAGCGCCTGAAATTTGGCTTGAAGGCACCGGCATCCCCGGCGTCGTTGGGTGTTACCCGCTCAGGCACATCTGCCCATTACTCGTCTTATCAAGAGTATCCGACTCAAGTGGCTCCCGCTAAAAGGCATGAACCTGAGTCGCAAAAAACCGGGCCATTTAAAACTAAGTCACGCAAAACTGTTTCATTTCAACCAGGGGATCAAGAGTTTGACTAAAGAGGCGGCCGGAGATCTACCCCGGGTAACGGTGTATACCGATGGAGCGTGCCGTGGCAATCCAGGCCCCGGCGGTTGGGGTGTCGTGCTGGCGAGTGGCGAGCATGAGAAAACCTTGAAAGGTTATGAGGCGGATACCACTAATAACCGCATGGAGTTAATGGCGGCGATCATGGCACTGCGCACCCTTAATACCCCGTGTGAAGTGGCGCTATGGACGGACTCCCAGTATGTTCGCCAGGGTATCACCCAGTGGATTCATAACTGGATCAAGCGCGGCTGGAAAACCGCTGCCAAGCAGCCGGTCAAAAATGCCGAGCTGTGGAAAACCCTGCACGAAGAGACCCAGCGCCATAAAGTCGAGTGGCA
Source organism: Halomonas sp. AOP13-D3-9 (assembly GCF_052379125.1). Lineage (NCBI taxonomy): Bacteria > Pseudomonadati > Pseudomonadota > Gammaproteobacteria > Oceanospirillales > Halomonadaceae > Halomonas > Halomonas sp. AOP13-D3-9. The sequence goes on from NZ_JBQSYH010000019.1 coordinate 95,921, forward strand.
CTGGGTAAAAGGGCATAGCGGCCATCCAGGCAACGAGCGCGCTGACTCGTTGGCCAACGAAGCGATTGATGAGCACCAAAAGAGGAGAGCATGATGCGTCAGGTGATCTTAGATACTGAAACCACGGGTATCGACCCCAAAGATGGCCATCGCCTGGTCGAGATTGGTGCCATTGAAATGGTCAATCGACGCTTCACTGGTCGCACTTATCACCAATACATCAACCCCGAGCGGCACATTGACGCTGAAGTTGTCGACGTTCACGGGATTGATGACGCCAGAGTCGCTAACGAGCCGGTATTCGCTGCAATTGCCGATGAGTTTTGGGCATTTATCGAAGGCGCAGAGCTGGTGATTCATAACGCCCCCTTCGATGTGGGCTTTATTGACCACGAGCTGGGCATGTTGAATCGGCAGCGTAAATCCCCTCTGTTGGGGCCCGTCAGCGATCATTGTAGAATACTCGATACGCTGACTATGGCGCGCAAAATGCACCCCGGCCAGCGCAACAGTCTTGACGCATTATGTAAACGCTACGATATCGACAATGGCCACCGGGTGCTGCACGGCGCCCTGTTAGACTCTGAGATTCTCGCTGAGGTCTACCTGGCGATGACCGGTGGGCAAACCGCGCTGACCTTAGACGCGGCCAGTGCCGCGGAACAAGAGCAGGCGGATACCTCCAATGAAGGGCTGTCGATTCAGCGTGTCTCCCTAACGCCTGGCCAACTGCGCGTGGTGCGCCCAACCGACGAAGAACAAGCGGCCCATAAGGCCAAGTGCGAGGCGCATAAGCTGCATTGGTTTGAGGGTGCGGCGAGCGATGCTTAGGCGAGAAATTCCCCATCATGAACAAGCCGGGCGGGTGATTCGTCTATCGCGCAGCCTGTTGGCGCCTGCACCGCTAAACGGCAGCGAGGCGTTAACGCCGTTGCAACCCTACCAACCCTGGACAGAGCAGATGCAACCACTTTGCTACTGGGATGACGAGCCGGTGGCGCTGCTCGTTGAGCCCCAGGCCGGAAGCGGTTGGATTGACGGTCGCCAGTGGATGAGCGAGCTCTCCACCGCCTGGTTTAGCCTGCTCTCTACGGCGCTACAGGTAGGTGCTTGGTTAGAGAACCATCGTTTCTGCGGACGCTGTGGTGCACCGGCCACCAAACTCACAGCGGAATTCGCGATGCACTGCCACGCCTGCGGGCACCGCAACTATCCGCGTATTTCCCCGTGCATTATCACCCTGGTAACCAGCGGGGAAGCGATGCTGCTTGCCCGTGGCCCGCGCTTTCCACCCGGGCGCTACTCCACCTTGGCAGGTTTTATCGAGCCAGGGGAGTCAGCGGAAGAGGCGGTGCACCGCGAGGTGTTTGAGGAAGTGGGCGTGCATATCGATCAACTGCGTTATCACCAAAGTCAGGCGTGGCCATTTCCGCACTCGCTGATGTTTGGCTATTTTGCTGAAGCGACCACTCGGCGCATTCGTATCGACGGGGTAGAGATTAGCGATGCGGCGTGGTTTTCACCCCGTCAGTTGCCCTCTCTGCCGCCGCCTTACTCGATATCCCGCGAGTTGATCGAAACGCATTTGGCACGCTGGCGCGAGTAAACGGCGCCGCGTGCCGATATCGCCATTACTCGCTAGGGAATAGGCTTGTGAGCTTTGTGGCCAACATGACATTGCCGGTGGCTTTTAGCTTGCCGGTCATGAAGGCCGTCATGCCATTGATCTCGCCACTCATAATGCCTTTCAGCGTGTCAGTGGTTAGGCTTAAGCTGACAGAAGGATCGTCGTGCTCACCCTCTTGTACGTCCAGCGTGCCATCTTGGATGTTTAAGTAGTAGCTGCCAGCATCGGTAAAGTGAAACTGGAAAACTTCATTCATGCCCTTTGCTGCTTGCGGACTGAAACGCGCTTTTAGCTTCTCAAGGGTAGTGTTTGACATAACATATCTCTCAGTTAGGTAGATGAGCTTAGGCAGATGATCTTAAGTCGATGGGACTAAGGCTAGCGACCGCCGCCACTATAAGCAATCGCAAAGGCAAGCGAGGTTATTTCATACGTGCGTTCCAATCAAGCACTGTCCCGATCAGGTATATGCCAAAGTACACGTCATAAAGGAATCAACCCTCTAAATGGAGAACGTCAATGAGTGAATGGGTAGCAGAAATAGGCACCTTTGTTGTGCAAACCACTATCGTGATGGCGCTGATAGGCGTTGGCTTGCTGCTGATTGCGCGCACCAAGCAAGACAAAGAGAGTGACCTGAAGCTCACTATCGAGCCGCTAAACGATCAGCGCCGCCGCCGTGGTCGGCGTTTACGGCTGGCTGCTACCTTGCCGGGGGCGCGTAAAAAGCTGCTGAAAGTATTTCGTAGCGAAGATAAAAAGCGCCAAAAGGGGCATAAATCGGAGCAAGATGCTGCCCCAGCGTCGCAGGTTTGGGTGCTCGACTTCCACGGCGACCTGAAAGCCTCCCAAACCGAGCATTTTGCGCAAGAGGTGTCCGCTATTATCGACGTTGCCGCTAAACAGGATGAGGTAGTGGTGCGCCTTGAGTCTGCGGGTGGGCTAGTGCATGCCTACGGCCTGGCAGCCGCCCAGTTAGACCGGCTGCGCACGGCAGGGCTGACCACCACGGTGTGTATCGATAAGGTGGCAGCAAGCGGTGGCTACTTGATGGCGTGTACCGCACAGCATATTAAGGCCGCGCCCTTTGCGGTGATTGGCTCTATCGGCGTGGTGGCACAAGTCCCCAATATTCACCGCCTGCTCAAGCGCCACGATGTTGACGTTGAGCTGCTTACCGCCGGTAAATACAAGCGCACATTGACCGTGCTGGGTGAAAATACCGAAGAGGGCAAAGCAAAGTTCTTAGAGGATTTAGAGAATACTCACCGCTTATTTAAAAGCTATGTGGCAGAACGGCGTCCCACCATGGATATCGATACACTCGCTACGGGCGAGATTTGGTACGGCAGCGAGGCATTGCCCCAACAGCTGGTTGACAGCGTAGGTACCAGCGAAGCCTATTTAGTTGAACGCATGACCGAGGCGCAAGTCTTCCTAGTGAAACTAGAAGCACCTAAAACCGTCAGTCGGAAACTGGGCTTGGCCGTGTCGGAAGGGATCGAAAAAGCGGCGCTGAAAGCGCTGGGTGTCATCGACGCCGCTGGGTGGCAGCGGCGCTGAGATTAACCTTAAAACATCAGGCAGCGTAATGGTGTGCCAAGGTGGCGATTACTGCCTTGGCACTTTCACTGCTTAATGAGTAATAGATCGTTTGTGACTCCCGCCGGGTATCGACAAGCTCATCACGCCGCAAAATAGCCAGATGTTGAGAAAGTGCCGACTGGCTTAACGCAAGTTGTTGATTAATTTGCGTTACTGACAGTTCTTTCTCGGCAAGAAGGCAGAGTATTTGCAGCCGTTTCTCGTTGGCCAACGCTTTAAGCAGGTTGGTTCCCGCTTCAATCGCGCGACAGTTATGTTCAAGCAGGCGTGTAGCGGCGCTTGTAGAAGCAGACATAAAGTTCTCCTTGCCTACACTGTTACATCAGCGTTTTATAAGCATTGTTATACGTTGTCGAGGCATCGTCGCGTCGCGAGGATTAAGTTGTTTAATGATCAGTAATTTAGCGAGTTTTGTCCAAGCTGCTGTTTAACGATTAATCAATGGTAGTTGTTCGCCATCTTGTCGACAATGTCCGGGGCTGTCTAGCGCTTTAGTCGCTATTTAGCCCATAGTATGAGGGTGAGGCGTCGGTTTCCTTTGTAAAGTGTCAACAATCCTTTTTGATTGCTACTACAAAAAAGATAGGGACACCATGAGCCGCTACCAACACACCTTCCAACGCTCCATCGAACACCCGGAATCGTTTTGGGCCGAGCAGGCCAAACGTATTCCCTGGTACACGCCGCCGCAAACCATACTCAGTTTTGATGGCCAGCACCCTGCACAAAAACATGCACGCTGGTTTAGCGACGGTGAAATGAATCTTAGCTACGCTGCGCTGGATTACCACGTCGAAAACGGGCGCGGTGACCAGGCGGCGATCTTCTGGGACTCGCCTGCTGCACAGGCCAAGCAGACCATTACCTACCGCGAAATGCGCGACAAAGTGGCGTACTTCGCGGGGGCGCTGGCCCAGCTAGGCGTCACCAAGGGGGATCGTGTGATCATCTATATGCCGATGATCCCCGAAGCCCTGGTGGCTATGTACGCCTGCGCTCGTCTTGGCGCCATTCACTCGGTGGTGTTTGGGGGCTTTGCCCCCCATGAACTGGCGGCACGCATCGAAGACGCCGAACCTAAAGTGGTGGTTGCCGCTTCCTGCGGTATCGAATTGGGCAAGGTGTTGCCCTATAAGCCAATGGTAGACCAAGCCGTTGCATTAAGCGCCCATAAGCCGGATGCCTGTGTGGTTTATCAACGCGCAGCACACCGTGCTGAACTGGGGGCAGGCGATCATGACTGGGAAACGCTGGTCGCCAAGGCGCCGTTTGCAGAGTGTGTCCCGGTAAAGGGCACCGACCCGCTGTATATCCTTTATACCTCGGGTACCACTGGAAAGCCCAAGGGGGTTATGCGCGATACGGGTGGCTACGCGGTGGCGCTGGCTTATTCGATGCAGGCGATCTACGCCATGGAGCCCGGCGACGTATTCTTTACCGCCTCTGACGTGGGATGGGTCGTCGGGCACTCGTATATTGTTTATGCGCCTTTGTTAGTGGGTTGCACCACCGTAGTGTACGAAGGAAAACCGGTAAAAACTCCTGATGCAGGCAGCTTTTGGCGGTTGATTGAAGAGTACCGGGTTAAGAGCTTCTTTACCGCGCCCACCGCCTTTCGCGCGATTAAGAAAGAGGACCCCGATGCCAAATTGCTGCAGAGCTATGATATCAGCAGCTTGAAGCACCTTTACGTGGCCGGTGAACGCCTTGATCCTCCTACATTTCATTGGCTGGATGACCTTTTGGATGTGCCGGTGATAGATCACTGGTGGCAAACCGAAACCGGCTGGCCGATTGCCGCTAATTTACCGGGCATTGAGTCAACGCCGACCAAGGCGGGGTCAGCGACATTCCCGGTTCCCGGCTTTAATGTACAGGTGCTTAATCGCGACGGTGAGCAGGCCAAACCCATGGAGCAGGGCAGTGTGGTGATCAAACAGCCCATGCCTCCGGGTTGCTTGACCGGCGTTTGGCGGGACGAAAAGCGCTTTCATAGCGCCTATATGGCAGCGTTCCCCGGTTACTACTTAACCGGCGATGGCGGTTATTTTGATGAGCAGGGCTATCTGTTTATTATGGGCCGCACCGATGATGTGATTAACGTCGCGGGTCATCGGCTTTCAACAGGGGAAATGGAAGAGGTGGTCGGTGCCCACCCAGCGGTGGCCGAGTGCGCTGTAATTGGGATTCATGATGATCTGAAAGGGCAGCTGCCAATCGGCTTGGTGATTCCCAAAGATGGCTTTGATGGTGATGAAGCCACACTAGAAGCCGAACTGATTGCGCGGGTTCGCGAACACATTGGCCCGATTGCCTGCTTCAAGCAGGTGTTAGTGGTAGATCGTTTGCCCAAAACCCGTTCGGGTAAGATTTTGCGCAAGCTGCTGCGCACGATTGCCGACGGCAAAGAGTTTGCTATTCCCTCCACTATTGATGACCCCACCAGCTTGGCGGATGTTCACGCCGCCATGCGTGAGCGCTCGGTAGGCGCGGCGAACAGAGCCACTCCGCTGGATTGACGTTTGGCAGGCCCAAGCCGCCCGAGATTGAGGGCGGCTTTCATTAGCCGACTTTTAATACCCCACAGAAGCCGTATAATGCGCTCCCCAGAACAGCGCCAGCTTTATCAACGTTGATGTAGCGATGCGCTTACTACCCCGAGGGTTCCCTAACCCCTCTTCGCTATTAAAAAAAGGTCTACCCGTATGTTTGCATTGAGTGAAACTCAGCACCGCCGTTGCCTAATGTTGATGGTGGCTTTCCATATCGGCATTATTGCCGCCAGTAACTATCTCGTTCAGCTGCCGTTTACGCTGTTTGGTTTTCACACCACCTGGGGTGCGTTCAGCTTTCCGTTTATTTTTCTAGCGACCGATCTAACCGTGCGTCTGTTTGGTAAAGGGCCCGCGCGGTCGATTATTCTGCGCGTGATGCTACCCGCGCTGCTGGTCTCTTATGTGGTCTCAGTGGTGTTTCCCCGTGGCAGCTTTGCCGGTATTGAAGCGCTGTCGGAGTGGAATCTGTTTGTTGCCCGTATCGCACTGGCTAGTTTCTTGGCCTATGTGATCGGCCAGTTGTTGGATGTTCAGGTGTTTGACCGCTTGCGCCAGTGGGCATGGTGGGTGGCGCCGGTCTGCTCAACGGTGCTGGGTAACCTGGCCGATACCTTTGCATTCTTCTCGGCGGCGTTCTATAACAGCCCAGACCCGTTTATGGCCGCCAACTGGATCGAAATTGCCGCCGTCGACTATGCGATCAAGCTCGCTATCAGCCTGCTGTTTTTCCTCCCGCTGTATGGCTTGCTGCTTGCCTGGTTAACCCGCCGATTGGTGGTTTGGACAGGCCAGGTGGACGCCGAGCCCCGCACGGCGTAATCGCGTAAACATCACAGAGACCGCAAAGCTTAGGAGCTAGCATGACTGACGTTGCCACCGTTGATCTCCATTTTATCGATATGCCCGCCGAAGAAGCCGCCGTAGATACCACCCCGCTGGTGGTGATTCATGGCTTGCTGGGAAGTGCCGATAATTGGCGTTCGCACTTGAAAGTGTGGCAGCGCAGCCGCCGGGTGATTGCGCTGGATCTGCGTAACCATGGCCGCTCGCCCCATGCAGAAGGGATGCGTTACGCGACCATGGCGGATGACGTTATAGCGCTACTTGATAAGCTCTCGATTGAGCGCGCTCACGTGCTAGGGCACTCCATGGGTGGCAAAGTCGCGATCAGCTTGGCGCGCCTTGCGCCCGAGCGGGTCGCATCACTGATTGTGGCTGATATTGCTCCGGTCGCTTATGAGCACGGCCACGATGATGTGTTTGCCGCGCTGGAAAACGTGCGGGAGGGGCAGCCCAAAAATCGTCGTGACGCAGACGATCTGCTGGCCGAGCATGTGGATTTCCGGCCCACAAGGCTGTTCTTAGCCACCAATCTGGTGCGCAATGACGATAACGTGATGGCGCTTCGGGTAGGTTTAGATGAGATCAAGCGTGGGTATGGCGACATTATCGGCGTGCCGGATGGCGAGCAGCCCTACGATGGCCCAGCGCTGGTGCTGCGTGGCAGCGATTCCCACTACGTGGCTGACGACATGTTGCCTGCACTACGCGAGGTGCTGCCCCGAGCGCGTGTGGTAACGCTTAAAAATGCCGGTCACTGGCTACACGCCGATCAGCCGGATGCCTTTCAGCAGGCGGTCGAGGCGTTCGTCGACGCCCAGTAGATGCACGCACAGTCATACAAACAAGCGCTGCCTTATCAGAGCGGAGTGACCGTTAAGCCGTGCTGCTCTGGATAACGCAAGAAACGGTTCAAAATTCGGTAGCTATCCACATCGAAGCTTGCGGACGTTTCCGCAAGCATTTGCGCGTTGTTAAAACTGGTCGCGCTGCCCAGATAGCACCATTGGCGAACGACATGCCATGCAGACGCTGTAGCGCCTACTGACTTCTCCTCAATAGCAATACTGCCCGGCCAGGGCCACACGTTGACCTGAAGCTGGGTTAGCGCTGCCTGCGCCCGCTGGGTATGCGCTGCTATCGACTCCTGGCCATTGCACGCCCCACGGCACTTGCCCACCTGATTGGCAAAACAGCGCCCCTTACCTTTTTCAAGCCCCAGCACCCGAGGGCAGAGCTGCTGCTCTTCAGCAATGGCGCGCAATGCGTTCTTGGCCTCCCGCGCATTACGAAACAAGCCATACAGCGTGCCGCCTAGAGGCTGGGTCAGGGCGTTACCGCTAAGCAACTCAGGGTGGTCGGCTTCCTCCGCCCAGTGCCAGGTAGTTAACTTGCGCTGTTTGCGTAGCTGCCGGTTCATAATCGGCATTAACGTTTTAACCAGCTGCGCCTCACGCAACTGAGCGCCTAAATCGCCAGCGGTCTCTTCCCACTCGATATGCTGCACCTGCTGGGCGAGGCGCATCTCTTTGTCGTCCTGGTGGTCGCGTTGAAAATGCCCTAGTACACGGCTGCGCAAGTTGACGCTTTTGCCCACATACAGGGGCAGCCGGTTGTGCCCATAAAACAGGTAGACGCCAGGGCGGGCGGGCAAATCTTGCAACTGGGCGCTATCCAGATGGGCAGGTAGCGTGCGGTGGCGGCGTTCATCGCCCAGCAGGCGCTGCCACGCTTCGTCGCTGTGTTCTGCCTGCCATGCTTTCCACAGCGACCACAGTGCATCCACATCGTCTCCGGCACGGTGGTGGCGGGTGGGTGTAATGCTGTAGCGGTTAAGCAGCGCTTTCAGATTGTGCTGACGCTGTTGGGGCGCTATCCGTCTTGATAACCGTAGTGTGCATATCAACGACGTACGGAAATCCTGCCCGGCACGCTTAAATTCGTTGCGCAGAAAGCTGTAATCAAAGCGCGCATTGTGGGCCACTAATTGCCCGTCGCCCAACCACTCTCGAAGCGACTCGGCTATCTGCGCAAAGCGTGGCGCATCAACAAGCATGTCGTCGCGAATCCCGGTCAGCTGGGTGATCTGCGCGGGTACCTTGCACTCCGGATAGATCAAGCTCGACCAGCGGTCAATCAGCTCGCCATTGATGACTTTAAGGGCGGCTATTTCGGTGATTCGATCCCGCGTCGCGCGGGTGCCAGTAGTCTCAACATCAACAAAAATTAAAGCTGTTTCGCTCATGGGCCGCCATGTTCGTGGATAAAGAGCTATCAATACGTGGTTATAGAGTGTGGGGATTTACCGCCAGGCGCGATACTGGCAGCGTGTCTTCAATAATGCCCGCTTGTTGCAAAAAGGTTTCAAAGCCAGCATAGCGTCGGCTGTCCAGCGCTGCAGGGCTCAATGCCATACGGCGTAGAATATCCTCCCAGGCGTTGGCGTTAATGTCATTGTCGAGTACAGGGTGCGCGCGAACCAGTAGATCCCAGGCGGCGTCAGGGTTGTCAATAATCCAGTGGCTCGCCTGCTCAAGGGCCAGCACGAAGCGAGACCAAGTATCAGCGCGGCGGGCAAGCGTATCGCTATTCGCCAGCACCACCAAGCCGTCATTGCGTGGAATATCTAACTCATCGAAGCGAATGACGTGGGTGTTAATACCCTCAGTCGCCAACTGCTGGGGAAGGTAGTGGTAAAAGCCATCGGCGACGGCGTCAATTTGGCCTTCACGTATCGCCCGGATGGGATCAAAGTGCAGGTTGACCGGTGGCGTAAAATCATCGGTTTGCTGCACCGAGCGGGGCAGTAAACGCGGAATGCTCAGATCGCGGCCTTCACCGGTGGTATAACCGTAGTGTAACCCCGCCAGGGTACTGTCTGTTTCTGCCTGCTCTTCACCGGTCACGATCACCGCTGTTAACGACGTTTCAATCAATGTCGCGATCCGGGTGATGTGCGCGCCATTATGGACTTGCAGGTGAAGCAGCGGCTGACGGGTTAACGCCAAATCGACTTCGCCTGCGGTTAGCAGCTTGATGGCGATAGAAGGGTCGGCCGGTGACTGAATGTCCACCTCAAGCCCCTGGGCAGCATAAAGCCCTCGCTCTTTAGCGATCACCAAGGCCGCATGCTGCGGGCTCAAGTACCAATCCAGCATCAGCGTCACGCGTTTAACCGGGGGAGGCTCAAGCGGCGGTGCTGGAGTTTGCGCCATGGTGGGCACTTCCTCTTCGCTTTCGCTGTCAATGTTTCGCCAAAACGCTTCCGGCACCTCGACGTCTGTATCCAGCGTCAGCGGGTTCGTTTCTTGAGGAGTCTCTTGTTCAGAGCTCTCTTGTTGAGGGCTTTCTTCGCGCTCTTCATTAGCGTAAGTAACTGAATTAGAAAACAGTAAGGTAACGATGAGACTCAATAGAATAGGGTGCCACCAGCGTGATAGGCAACGCAACATAGTCAGTAACTCCAGAGGTCGTAACGGCGAAGTGTAGCCGCCTGGGAAAGCTTCTGACCAGCCCTTTGACAATAAGAGGGCGCGGAGAAGAGACAGTAAATTCAACGGTTACATGCAATAATAGCGCTGTATTGATGTAGAGACGGAGAGTCATGGACGCAATTTATATGTTCTTTTTGGTAGGCGGTTCGCTAATGGCGCTCAGTATTCTGGCCAGCCGTTTATCGTCGATGATGGGTGTGCCGCTGCTGCTGATCTTCCTTGGGCTAGGCATGCTGGCAGGGGAAGAGGGCGTGTTGGGCGTCGTGTTTGACGACTACTCCATGGCCTTTGCCATTGGCCACCTCGCGCTTGCCATGATTTTGTTAGACGGTGGCTTACGTACCCGCCTCAAAACCTTCCGGGTAGGTTTCAAACCCGCGCTCTCTCTTGCCACCTTTGGGGTCTTTATCACTAGCGCCATTGTTGGCGTTATCGCAATGTGGATTTTTGACCTAACCATCATTCAGGGCCTGCTGGTTGGCGCCATTGTAGGTTCCACCGATGCCGCGGCTGTTTTCTCCATGCTTAGCGGTCGCGGCGTTAATCTCAACGAGCGGGTAGGAGCAACGCTGGAGATTGAGTCGGGTACCAACGACCCGATGGCAATTTTCTTAACCCTGATGCTGGTCGAGCTGTTAGTGGGGGATATTGGTGGCCCCGTTCAAACCCTACTGTTTTTCATTTCCCAGTTTGGTATTGGTTTGGTTGTTGGCTTGGGGGGCGGTTGGCTGAGTGCCAAGCTGCTTCGCTGGCTCGATTTAGCGCCGGGCCTTTACGCCATGTTAGCGCTGGCACTGGGGTTCAGCGTGTTCGGTTTAACCAGCGTACTGGGCGGTAGTGGCTTTTTGGCGATTTACCTTGCCGGCTTAATGATTGGTAACCAACCCGGGCGCCACCTCAACTTTATTCTGCCAGTGCACGATGGCTTGGCATGGCTAAGTCAAATCGGCCTGTTCCTGGTGCTTGGCCTGCTGGTCACCCCCAGTGAGCTATGGGACGTGGCGCTGCCCGCGGGTTTAGTGGCGCTGGCGCTGATCTTTATTGCCCGCCCGCTGGCCGTACTGATCACCATCAAACCGTTCTTCAAATTCCGCTGGCGGGAAACCTTCTTTATCGCCTGGGTTGGCTTGAGAGGGGCGGTGCCTATCGTACTGGCGATTTTCCCGGTTATCGGTGGGGTCGAAAACGCCTCGCTCTACTTTAACGTGGCCTTCGCTGTGGTGTTGATGTCGCTGCTGATCCAGGGCGGCTCGCTGACACTGATGGCCAAATGGTTGAAGGTGGAAGTGCCGGTAGGCACCGTGCCTAACCGACGCGGCCCGTTGGGCATCTTGCCGGAAAACGACTTTGAGCTGTTTGTGTACGGGGTCGAGAACCAGGATTTAGAGGATGTGCCCATCCGGCTGCTGCGTTTTCCATCAGGTGCTTTGATTTCGGCGCTGTTCCGCGACCACGCCATGTTGCACCCCAAGGGCAGCACGCGCTTAAAGCTGGGCGATGTGATTTGTGTGATCGGCCGCTCAGAGGACTTGTACGCGCTTAACCGACTATTTAATGGCGATGCCAAGCTCAAGCAGGAGCGCGCCTTCTTCGGTACCTTTACTCTGGATGGCAGCGCGCAAATGCAGGATATCGCCCAAGCCTATGGCCTAACGCTCAGCCCCGGTGAGCAAGGCATGACCCTGGCGGAGTTTATTGCCCTGCGCGTGGGCGGCCACCCGGTGGTCGGGGACGACGTAGACTGGCACGGCATCCATTGGGTAGTCAGCGATATGGAAGGCGGAAAGATTACCCGCGTCGGGTTACGTTTGTACTAAAAGGCGTTGACTTCCAAGGAAAAGCTGTTAGTATACGCACCCATAAGCCGGAGGGATGGCAGAGCGGTTGAATGCACCGGTCTTGAAAACCGGCATAGGTTAATAGCCTATCCAGGGTTCGAATCCCTGTCCCTCCGCCACCTTATCTCGAAAAGCCCCTGATTCTGTCAGGGGCTTTTTTCGTTCTAGGCACTGCGTTTTCTTCCTATTAGCCCCTCTACTAAATGTATGGGTCTTCCACTGTGTCCAGAGTGTGTCTGGGAATTCTGAACCACCTCTGCCCTTGGGTTGCGCATACTGCGATTTCCTAATCTCATTAAAAGAGGTCAGCCAACGCTTCAGGATGTTTTTCATCGACGTGTAGCAGTGTCTGTGCAGCGCCAGTAGGCACACGGCGGCCGTGTTCCCAGCCGTGAAGCTTGCAAAAGCTTACGCTCAGCAGCTTAGCAAACTCACCTTGAGAGATGCCCACGCGATGGAGATTTTCAGCCGCCTTTTTCAATGGATTTTTCATGCCTATGCACATGAGTGGTGACAGCCGCTATTCCTTCAGATACTGTTATCTTAAGAATTGTGAGTGCTTGGATTTGGCTGGAAACGACCCATAGCGGAAGTCGCACCGCCAAAGTTAATCCGTTCCACGACTGCCCAAATTGTTGGTTGTTACCGTGCAGTACCGGTGGGCGTTTGCAGTCGAGGCATCCTGGTTATTAGTTCGGCCTGTAAATATCTCTCAGGTTTTGAGGGCAAATTCCACTAGCGTTCCCTTACCCTTGAGTGTGACCAAGTTTCATATGAGAAGGGGGCGCGCTGCCTTTCTGGCACATAGCCGAACATGGAGCATGTCATTTATGAGTAAGAAAGACACTGCGGCTGTGCCCATTAAGCTGGAAGATTGGCTGAATACTCGCGCCAGTTGGTTGCGCATGGCAGCGGATGGGCTCATCAAGAACAGGCGCATGCCTACAGAAGATGAGCTCAAAGCCCTCACCACCCACTGTATGGCAGAGGCAGCCAAGACCTTGGATGCAACGCATCCTGCTTTGGCCCCCGGCGTTATTCTCGGAACCACTGGCGCTGGTGCGTTGCGGATCGATTCCTTGACGACCATCCGCGGGGTGAACGCCATCGGCGCGGATGCTTCTTTGGATCTTTCCAAAGGACACATGGCCGTCGTTTACGGTGCTAATGGATCAGGCAAGTCAGGCTATGCGCGGCTGATGAAGCATATTTGTGGCGCGCGTGCGAAAGGGACAATACACAGCAACGTTTTCGATGATGTAACCGAGATCGCCTCTACTAAGGTGAGGGTCACCACACTCAGTTCGAACGAAGACAGCCCGATATCGAGTGAACTCCAGTGGGAGGCTGTCGCCGGGCCACACCCCAAACTCAACGCGGTGCCGGTCTTCGATTCTGCCACCGCACTGGAACTTGGGGACACTGCAAGCACCGCCACCCACCTTCCCCGCGCTATGCGCTTTGTCGGCGTACTAATTAGGATTTCTGATAGCGTCAATGATCGCCTGAAGGCTCGTGCTGACAAGCTCATCAGCCAGCTTCCGGTAGTTCCACCAGACTATGCGCAGACATCGGCGGCCACTTATCTTCAAAGACTAAAGCCGAACCTTAGCGATGACGAGATCGGGAAGGCTTGTGTCTTTTCCGACGCATTTCTTCAGGAACGCCTCGCGCTAGAGACAGCACTCGCTCAGCCAAACCCTGCGGTAGCCCATGCCAAGACCGTGGGTGATTTAGATCGATTGGATAAGCTGAGCGAGAGCGTTTCGGGCATGATGGAAAGTTTGGGCAACGAGCGAGCAGAAGCCCTCATCTTGGCACGCAAGATCTCGATTAGAAAGCGCCAAGCGGCCACCGCATACGCGACGTCCTTCATAAACGGTTTGCCTTTGGTGGGCGTCGGAGACTCGGTCTGGCAGACCTTGTGGGAAGCAGCAAAGGCGTATTCAACCGCCTCGGCTTACCCGGATCACGCCTATCCGCATGTGGGAGAGGGTGCGCGCTGCGTGCTATGCCAGCAACCGCTCGAACCCGAAGGAAAAGAACGGCTGACAAGCTTCGAGCAGTATCTCAACGATACTCTGCAGACGGAGGCAAAAGCCGCTGAAGATGCCCTGGTCACATTGACGAAGTCACTCCCTAACAAAATCGCCGAGCCAGCATGGCAATCGCAGTGTAGTGCCGTCGGTCTCGACACCCAGCAAGCCAGCGCGCTTGCCAATGAGATAGACGCCAGGCTCAAGGCAATGAGTAGCGCCACGGATCTGGCTGACGTCCCACCTGTAACTTGGTCGGTTTGGACGGACGCGCTTGGCCATGCTGTGGCAACAACAACGTCCCAACGTGATGCGCTAGCAACCCTGTTGGATCCTGGAGGGCGATCCCAGAAGGAGACCCGTTTGCGCGAGCTTCGAGCCCAGGAATGGCTTGCCGGTCAGATCGAAGCGGTCAAAGCCGAAGTTGTGCGCCTCAAGCGCGTGGCGACGATCGAAGCCGCTATCCAGCTTACCCAGACCAGAGCGCTCACGATAAAAAGCAATGCGATCGGCGAAACGGAGTTGGCGAAGGGCTTTTGCGACCGATTCAACGCAGAGCTTCAAGCACTTGGGGGCAGTGTGCTTCCAGTGCGAATGAACCACCGGGCTGCAGGTAAAGGAGTCTACAGTTTCTACATCGAGCTGAAAGGCGCAATTACACCCGTGAAAAACCGCGAGATCCTGAGTGAAGGCGAGCAACGGATCGTGGCGCTGGCCGCGTTTCTAGCCGATGCTACCGGTTCGGATCGAGGACTGCCAGTCATCTTTGACGACCCGATTTCGTCGCTGGACCAACGCTATGAGGAGGCCGTCGCGAAACGTCTAGTAGACCTAGCCAAAGACCGTCAGGTGATCGTGTTCACCCATCGTCTGTCGTTGATGGTGCTCCTTGGAAACGCTGCTGCGCAAAGGCCAGCAGTCGGGCTCTCGCCCGTGGATGTCCACGTTGAGTCTATCGGGCGTGACGGCGCTAGCACTGGCATGCCTGCAACCATCGACGTGTTCTCACTCAAGCCAAAGGCTGGATTTGGCCAAATGATCAGCAGTATCGGGGCTATCAAAAAGTATGATGCCCCACTAAGAGCGCTCGCCTTGAAGGATGCATGCAGCAACTTCCGTATCCTCGTTGAGCGATCAGTCGAGGATCACCTCTGCTCCGGCATCATCAATCGCTACCGTCGTGAGATCCACACCTTTGGTAAGCTGAAAAGCTTGAACGCCATCACCTCTGAAGATTGCGCCATGATCAACGGGATGATGACCAAATACTCCGCGTTCGAGCACTCTCAACCAACGGAGACCCCGACTTGGCTACCCGATCCGGATGAACTGTTGGTGGATGTCCAAGCTATGTTGGACTGGATCAAAGCTTTCGATAAACGTGCCAAGGAGGCTGCCGCCAGCTGAACTGTAACCTGGACACTGCCACGCAGGCAGCTTGGGATACAGACTAATCGCTCCTAAAAGTGCTGCCTCTTGGCCTGCTGGGATCGGGCCGCTTCTGGCCGACTGTCGCTGCTAGCGACCCAAAGCGGCCATCTGCAGAATAGGAGTTCCTGGCTCACAATGCGTTTTTACTGGTAAGTTCTGCAACGTGAAGACTTGTATTTCCGAAGGGTAATCTTGCAAATACATATAAAACAATTCTTTATAGTCATAACTTATATGCTTATGCGCAATTTTTAGAGACTGGTGATAATGTTAACGCGCATGCGCATGAATAAAACTGTTATATCTTCGCTCACCATAGATTAAGGAGGTTGAATTGAAAGAAGATGCTTTTGACGACAAGTGCTCGTTTTTATTCGACATCATAAAAAGGTATGACCATTATATTGGGACTACTAACTTTAAGGTCGGCCTGCTGATGTCATTCATTGCTGCGATCATACTTGGTTTATCGATACGAATAATTCTCACAGAAAAATCCGAGTCTGATTGTCATTATTTATATCACATTGCATCTGCGTCTTCTGTATTGACAATATTATTATCAATTTTCACAGCAATAAATCTACTTCGGGTGGTTTTTCCAAATACCAATACAGATAAAAGTTACAAATCTATGATCTTCTTTGGTGATGTCCTTGCTACTGATAACGGAGCTGATGGATATGCTAAGAAAATCAAAGAGGCAACACCTGAGGAGATTCTTGAGGATTTATCTAAGCAGACCTTTATGGTTGCGGAAATTGTAAATGAGAAGTTTAGGGTATTGAAGATCGCAGTGAATATCTCTGTTTATGGTGTTGTACCCACGCTTACTGTTTCATTGTTATTGTTGATATTGAATGGAGTTAACTGAACATGGTTAATCTCGAGAATACGTTTGACCAGATATTTAAGTCGGTTGAAAATCGCTCAACTATCGCTGTTGCTAAATCAGAATCTATGGAGGCACTGGACTCGAGGCAAATAAGTGAAGAGTTCTCTAGCTTACCCTCTGGGCCGCAAGAAGAATTTCTGCTTCAGGCGAAAATCAGACCAATTTTTGGCAAACCCGATGTAAATAATTCACCAATTGGGAGTCACCCAGATTTTATATCTCTTGAGGGCACAAAGATCACGCAGAGACATTATACCTGCACAATTTTTGTTGATATTAAAGGGTCAACAAGACTGTCGCTACTGTACCCATTGGAGTTTGTCTACCAATTTAAAAATGCTGTAATTCAAACCTGCGTTGAAACTATTAGGTCTTTTGACGGACACATACATAGACTGATGGGTGACGCCGTCATGGCATTTTTTGGCGGTAGCTCTACAGAAAAAGAAGATGCCGTAGCAGATGCAATAAACTGTTCAATAACTTTAAGGGCAATCTTGGAAGGCAGCATTAAGCCTTGGATGGAAAGAGAAGGATTGGATGCGAAAGATTTTGGCTTTAGGGTAGGCTGTGATTTTGGAGATGATGAAGAGGTCTTATGGGGAAGTTTTGGATACAGGAATGTAGGTGAGGTTTCGGCGACTGGGCTTCCGGTCGATATGGCATCCAAACTCCAAGGATTGGCAGGAAAGAACCAAACAATGCTTGGGCAGGGTTTGTTGGATTTTGTCTACTGGCCAGAGAAATATTCTAAGATAAAAACTCGTGGCCGTGGAGGCGACAAAGAGAGTTTGCCGGTAGTAAGTCCAAATATTACGGATACCGACGGTAATCCGCTGAATTACAAAATGAGGCAGTTATCTTACGATAAGAGTTTAGAGTTCTCTGCTCTTCCCAGAAGTTTTAGGGAGAAAATTTGTAACGGCTCCGTAAAGAATCATGCGGAAATAGCTTATAAATGCTATTCGATAGAGAATAGCAGCAGACAGGAATATATATCTGCTTCGAGGTTTTTAGAGCCAAGTACTTCTTTAGCTTTCGTTGTTCGTTCAAGAACAAACAACAGGATGATGTTTCCACTTAAAGTAATATTTAGAAAAACCAACCACGGCCCGAAAACACCTGAGGATGAAAGGGACGTTGAGCAAGAGGGAATTGTTAGATATCTCAAAAAAGAAAGAGTAAGCAAATATAATCGATCTTTTCGCCCCGTATCCGCGGTCGAGATACCAGAGTCGACACTATACCGAGGCCTCCATACGATGAAATGTGAAGTGTATGACTCTCATGGGGTATTGCTCTTTCGTGACTGGATCGGAGTAATGATTAAGTGACGGATATAGCAATCGCAAGCACGCGGAACAATTTTTTGCTGCGCTAAAAATTGTCTTATGTTGCAAGTCGTTATGTGTAAACAAGGAGTTAACCTTGAAATATCGAGTATGGGAGACAAGTGCTTCACTATTAATTGCCTACGAAGTCCTAGCTTTAGGCTACAAGAAATCAAAATCCATCCGCACACCGTTAGTTTTCGATGAAGACAATGAATTAAAAAAAGCAGAATCACCCAAGCACGACTACGCAAATTACAATCAATCTTTGGCCTTGCTAGTACTTAACGCGTCAATTCTAGAGGGTACATTAAGAAGCATAATTTCCGAAAAGCTTTCTGCCGATATCAATGAAGAAGTAGAGCAAGGCAAGAGGTTAGGAAGAACAGCTCCGTCAAAATCTGAGCAGCTTCTGTATAAATTCCGCGACGAAGTAGAGCTTCAGGGCGGCTGGGAAAATCTAAAAAATCAATACTCTTTCTATTTTGACATATCATTAGAAAAAGCTACTGATAAATGCACACGAGAAGGTGTAAACGCCCTTTTTGTGCTAAGAAACATCCTCGCTCATGGCACTGCAATCATCCAACCAAGCGAGGCAATGGACGAAGAAATGAAAGACGTTTATCCATATACTTGGCAGAGAAAAACGCAGCGAGCACATGTTTATCTTAAAACAACATTTGGGCACGATAGCTTCTTCGAAAATTTAGCAGAGCACGCTGTTCCTGAGCATTTCATGACTGCAACGAAAAAATTTATAACCGATATTGAAAGGCAGTTGAACCCTCTGCCTGAGCGCGCCAAGAAAGCTACCGAAATGCTCAATAAATATAGCTTTGGATATGTCAACTACTCTCGGTAACACATAACAACTGGTTCAAATCGTTCGCTTCGCTTTCTGGGACGGGCTGAAGTCCGCCCCTTAATCAAACGTTAATCAGAACTTCCTTAAATACCGCTTTTGGCCGGATAACGACGGCTTAGCCCAGTCCGTCGTTTCACCATACCAAATTTCCGTCTGCTCGATTATTCCAAACAGTCGTCAAAGAAATAAGTTAATAGCGGCCACCTATTGAGTAATCTTTTGAAGTGAAATGCTGCTGTATTAGTCGCGCCATCTCTACTGACCTAGGTGCATTGCCATCTGCTAGCTGCAATACTAGATGAGATCCTGGCAGGTTAGGTAACCCTAAGCTCTTAGGCACCTGACATACGCCATCTGGCATCGTACTGAACCCTAGCACACCGATACCGAGCCCGGCCTGGACCGCTGCGGCGACGCCAGCGATGCTGTCGCTGGTATAAGCGATGCGCCACTCTCGCCTGATTTCGCTCATTCGATCCAAGGCCCATTGTCGCCACCAACAAGCTTGATCGAAAAGCACTAGGGGCAAGGACTCACTGACCGGCAACTCAAAATCCTCTGCCATAACCCACCAAGTCGGATCGTAAAGTAGCGCGTCACCGCGTCGCCGTTCATCGTCCGCGACAATGAGTCCGAGATCCAAAGCACCTTTTTTGATGGCCGACTCAAGCCGATCACTGCTGGCACACTGCACGAATAATTCGACCTTGGGTTGGCTGCGTTGAAAGCGGCTCAGTAGCCTGGGAAGTTCGGTGCCGGAGTATTCTTCAGGAATGCCGACTCGCAATGGTCCCGATGACAGTTCGGGAGCCTCGAAGAGGGTAGAGGCATCATAAAGGGCCTCGGCAGTACGCCGAGCGTAGGGTAGGAGACGCTCGCCCGCTGGGGTGGGAATGACTCCACTACGTGCCCGTGCTAATAGCGATGTAGCTGCCGCAGATTCCAATTGCTGAATTTGCATGCTCACTGCAGATTGGGTGCGATGCATGCGTTTTGCCGCGTCAGTAAAGCTCCCCGTTTCAACCACAGCGACGAAAGCGACCAGCCACTCACCTCTCATATGTCTCATTATCAGATAACCTGATGCAATGCATAAATAGAATTCGTTTTTCTTATTCTACCTTCAGGAGCACCCTATAGCTATACAACGGTTCTAGGGAACATTCTTCATGAACACACGCTTTTCTTTGGTTTGGTGGGCCACGCTTGCACTGCTGGCTCTTGGCTCCTTGTTACCTGAGCCGAGTATCGAATTAGCTCGCTCTGTAATCGTTGAGCTTTTCAAGCTGTTGCCACTGATTTTGTTCGTTGCCCTCATGGCGGGTTGGCTCGCATCAAGCCAACTCGCAGATCGAGTGCGCAATACGTTAGATAGCCGCCCATGGCACGCTATTGTCTTCGCTGGCCTGATTGGTGCAATAACGCCGGTTTGCGGTATTGCAAGTGTTCCTCTGGTTGCCGCCTTGCTGCGTCAGGGTATACCCATGGCGGCGGCTATGGCCTTTTGGCTATCCTCACCGGTCACCGATCCAGGCATGCTGATCCTGACAGCAGGCATTCTCGGATGGCCATTTGCCATCGGAAAATTACTTGCTGCGCTATTGCTTGG
Source organism: Halomonas sp. AOP13-D3-9 (assembly GCF_052379125.1). Taxonomy (NCBI): domain Bacteria; kingdom Pseudomonadati; phylum Pseudomonadota; class Gammaproteobacteria; order Oceanospirillales; family Halomonadaceae; genus Halomonas; species Halomonas sp. AOP13-D3-9. Next base: position 116,050 of record NZ_JBQSYH010000019.1, read on the forward strand.
CCTGGTTGCAGGAGCGGTTATGCAGGGGCTAAGTTGTTGGAAGCCGCAAACTCACTGGGTTCGAGAAGGTGCGATGTTGCAAGTCAGCACGAATTCGTGCGATTCGTCACCACCGTCGCGCTTTATCGATGAGGCAAAAGCAACCTTTTCCATGGTTGTGCGCTGGCTTGCTTTCGCTCTGACCCTTGAAGCCATGGTGCGTGCACATCTAGGAGAGACGGGGTTCTCAATTCTCACCACGGTAGACAGTGCATTGGCTGTGCCTTTAGCGGTAGCGGTAGGTGGGCCGCTTTATATCGAAGGGTATGCAGCTCTGCCACTGTTGCGAGGATTGATTGATATGGGACTGACACCAGGTGCTGCAATGGCCTTCTTGATGTCAGGAGCTACTATCAGTTTGTACTCGGCCATTGCAGTATGGAGTCTTGTTCGTCCGGCGATTTTTGGTCTTTACCTTACTCTTGGAATCGTAGGTGCGCTGATTGCGGGGTGGATGACTGATTTAGTCATGTTATAAAAGGGATTACTGGCGATGTTTCACGTCGATATCAGAATAAACTTTCATGTCATGATCCTTCATCAGGTGAAGGTCATAGTGTGGCTAAATTGATGCTAGTTACGTGCTAAAATTAATTAACGGACGGTGCCGACCCAAAGCGGTCATTTTTGGAAATGCAGCAGGGGCGTGAATTTTGGCTATAAGTCCTAGTTAAAATTAATAATTCGAAGAAACATAGTCCTCTGAAAATTTGGCAGGCTAAATTTGCCAGAAAGAAGTGCCAGCACGTTCATTCAATCATAGAACACGACGTC